>JAIUYC010000004.1 GCA_020216575.1 Coleofasciculus sp. S288
AGACGCATAAGGCGATTGAAAGCGCGGCTACACAAACGAAACCCGCCTGCGCGGGTTCAAACCCTTGCACAAGGTTGAGTCCGCGTAGGCGGACATAGTTTGTATAGCCCCATGCTTTAGCATGAGGGCAGCTAGCTTCGTATGAGAAACTACCCATAGAGAGACAGGGAAACAGGAAGGGTAGAGACTTCCTAATAAAGTTTCCCCGTCATTTTTCTTGTCCTCGACCGGAACAAGTGTCCGGTTACTAGAGAAAATGATAAACGATACAAACTCAAATAGCAACCCTGAATTGGCAACTCTCAAACAGTTACGCGAACGACTGGGAATGACACAGGAAGAATTAGCGACTGAGCTAGGAACAACTAGCAGAACAATCAGACGCCATGAAACAGGCGAAAGAGAAATTAGGTTTTCGCTCCCTCAAATCAAGCGACTCATTGAGCTAATGCAAAGAGCAGGAATGTCTGCTGATGACTTACCCGACGACATCGACTGAGACGGCATCAGTTCATCCCAGTCTTAAGAGGAGGGTTGCAACAGCTATGGAGTGAGACTGAGGGAGGGGATGCGTGAAGCGTAGCTATTCCGTTGGAATCGCGCTTGTTGGTGTGGAGAGTGCGATCGCTCATAAACCCATCTTTCCAACAGGAATGGTATTATAGCACACAAATTACTAAAATAATCCTTATTAACGAAAAAATGGCAGTATTGATAATATAGCCTTAAGGATTATTCAGTATTAACGGAACCGATAACAATGGTCAGTGCTGCTAGAGCCGGTCGATATGTGGAACAGATTGCAGGTTACAAAGCCTTCATACCTAACCCACTACCACCTCTACCTGAAATCATTATGGATCAGGAGATGTGGAATCTATTGTCTCAAGCAGATCGTGCGCTCGGGCGGCTAGATTGCTCAACAGATGCTCTACCTAACCCTGACCTGTTTGTGTTTATGTATGTTCGCAAAGAAGCTGTCCTGTCGAGTCAGATTGAGGGAACTCAGGCGTCTTTGATCGATGTTCTAGAGTTTGAATCCCAAACTCTGGAACCAGATAATCCTCAAGAAGTAGCTGAGGTAGTGAACTATATTGCTGCGGTTAACTATGGTCTTGAGCGCTTAAAAAATTTACCTGTATCGTTGCGATTAATTCGGGAAATTCACCAGAAGTTAATGCAAGGAGTAAGAGGTGCTGAACGTGACCCAGGAGAGTTTCGCCGAACACAGAACTGGATTGGATCTGGAGGATGTTCTTTAGCAGAAGCTACTTATGTGCCTCCGCCACCTCACGAGATGATCCAATCTCTAGATAATTTAGAGAAGTTCTTGCATGATTCAACACCAATTCCAGCTTTGATCAGAATTGGCTTGGCTCATGCTCAGTTTGAAACAATTCACCCTTTCCTTGACGGTAACGGAAGAACAGGGCGTCTACTAATCACGTTCCTGCTGTGTGAACAAAACATACTGAAACGTCCATTACTTTACATATCCCACTACTTCAAGAAATATCGTGCCGAATACTACGACCGACTTCAGGCTGTTAGGGACAGTGGAAATTGGGAAGGCTGGCTTAAATTTTTTCTGCGTGGTGTTTATGAAGTTGCTCAGGAAGCCTCTGCGACTGCCCGCAAGATAGTCAACATGAAAGAAGAACATCGCCAACTAGTACTCAACGACATGGGGCGTAGATCGGGAAAAGCGATAGTACTGCTTGAGAGCCTTTATTTCAGACCAATTTTTACTGTAGAACACGTTGAAGCAATTACAGAGCTGTCATACCCTAATGCCAACTCCTTGGTTAAAGAGCTCTGCAATATAGGTCTTCTGGAAGAGATTACTGGACAAAAACGCAATCGAGCTTTTTGTTATGCCCCATTTCTGGATGTTTTCAGAGACTCCTAGCAACAGATACAACCTAAGTCGCTATTAGACCGAATGAAGAGCAAGTGCGTGAAGCGAAGCTATCCGAAGGAATCGCCTCTTGTCTGTTAAGTCACCCCATCAGCATCAAAAACAACCTCGAACTCAGCCGCAGGCATCCACTTACCGAAAAAGCGCTTATGATTTTCCGCTTCTGTGCGGCTGTAGAAGCGACCAACCGTATAGTGTTGAGCATTCGGCAACAACCTAACCAGTGTCCAGGGGTAATGCTTTTGATTCCAGAAGCTTTGGCTCTTATGTGGGGATGGTTCTGCTATTCGACCACAGCCCCGATGCTCCAAAACAGAATGAATTTGAGCTAAAAGTTGCGCTCTGTCTGGTCTTTCATCATTGGGTAACAAGCTCCATTCACGCACTGGTGCTGGTAGCCAAGTCAAGGTGTAAGAAACAGAGACTTTGCAAAGATACCAAGACAAGCGGCGTGGCTGTTTGCGGCAGTTGAAGCCATCGGCACGTAAAAACGCAACAATCCTGTCGCCCTCTGCTTGGAGGCGGAGCCATTCGGAGTGTTTCATTGTTATGATTTGGGTGATTGTTTTTTAGGAAAGGGCGATCTGCAACGATTGCAAAAATGCGATAAATGCAAAAATGCGATCGCCCGTTATTTCATGAAAGACCTTAAAAAATACGAGCAAGTGATTTTCTGTTAATCGTCTAAGCATCACCCCCTTAGTCCACTTGTCCACCCGCAAGTCCGCAAGGGAATTAATTCCCTTGCTCATAGCTAAAGTCCTCTAAAGAGGACTAAAAGATTGCTCTACAAGGATTTCAGTCCACTTAAGTGGACTTGAGCTATGAGCCAAGAGTTTAAACTCTTGGCGGACTTGCCTGGTGTGAGAAACTACCCATAGAGAGACAGGGAAACAGGAAGTATCGGGACTTCCCAGAGGTTTCCCCGTCAATTTTTAGGCTGTTAACAGGAAAAGTTTTCCTATTGCTAGGTAAAATGGTAAATGATCAGGATTGGAATAGCAACCCTAACTTGCCAACTCTTAAGCAAGTACGCGAACGACTAGGAATGACTCAGGAGCAATTCGCTCAGGAATTGGGGATTACTGGTCGGACAATTAGAAATTATGAAAGAGGTGCACATCAACTCAAACTTTCTCTAGGACAATTTAAACGCCTAAAAGAACTTCTAGAACAAGCTGGAATGTCAATCGATGACTTACCAGACGACATCGACTGACGGCAGTATCAGTTCATCCCAGTCTCAAGACGAGGTGGCAACAGCTATGAAGTGAGGCTGAGGGACGGGATGCGTGAAGCGTAGCTATTGCGTTGGAATTGCGCTTGTTGGTGTGGGGAATGCGATCGCGTTTCTAAATAGCGAATAGTTAACCGGCTGGTTGCAGTAAGCGAATAAACCCTTCTTGTTCAAAGTGCCGATCAGTCGATAGGGCTTCAGTAATCCTACGCTGGCGCATCAATACAAAGCTAACAGCATCGCACAGAGAATAGGTTTTGTCTTGTCGTTCCATTAGTAGCTCAACTGCCTCTCGGTGCAATGGCTCATCAACCCACACTGTCTCTATATCAGGGTTGTCCAGCAAATCAACGACAAAAGCCAGGGCGGATGAACGTGGAAAACGTCTTGCAGTGGCTAATGCGACGTATTCAGCAATGATATAGCTATGAGTTAATCGAATTGTTGCTCTCTTATATGCAGCACAAGCTTGAGTATGCAAAGGCTCAGTTTGATAGTGCAGACAAAGCAAACCAGATGTATCGAGGAGCATTAACCTTCTTCGTGAGTACTTGCATACTCTCTCACTAAATCTGCATCAATGCTCTCATTGTCCAGAGCGGTAGGATGTTCGAGATTAAGTGTCCCAAAATGGCGTTCAAACTTCGCTCGTGCTGTCTCTTGTTCTGCTTCAGGTAGCAACAATTTTAAATCTTGCCCAAACCGCTGCTCTAGCAACGTTGCCGCTAGCCGTTCAGGAGGAACGCCAATTGCCTCAGCCTGTCGCTGAATTGCAGTGAAAATTTGATCGTTGAGTTCCAGTGTCAGAATGTGAGTCATAGGAGTATGCAACGTGGCTATAGGCTACGGTAATTATAGCTTTGCCTGTTTGATGCCCTATGATGCGAGTTACCAATCAGAGGGTTGCAACTGCGGCAGCAAACACTCTTGATCACCTGTGGCATTCATCTGGTCGCGCACGATTTGGGAGACTTTTTGTAGGACGCGCCACATTAAGGGGAGACAGGCGTAAATCCCGCTACCGATGCGACGTATGTAGCCTGCGCGGAGTAGTAGTTTGTGACTGGGGATTTCCGATAAAAGCTGGGTCTTCCCGCAGGGTGACGAAAAGCATATTAGACAGTCGCATCGTACGCTTTTGTGGGTATGGAGAGTGCGATCGCCTCTCCTCCCTAAGTCACCGCATCAGCAGACGCTCGAAGACTCGCTACCGCTTCGCTATCAAAAACAACCTCGAACTGTGCAGCAGGCATCCACTTGCCAAGAAAGCGCTTGTGATTTTCCGCTTCTGTGCGGCTGTAGAAGCGACCAACCGTATAGTGTTGAGCATTTGGCAACAACCTAACCAGTGTCCAGGGATAATCCAATTGATTCCAGAAGCGTTGCGTCGGAAGCGGGGATGGTTCTGCTGTGCGACCACAACCCCGATGCTCCAAAATAGAGTGAATTTGGGTTAAAAGTTGCGCTCTGTGTGGAGTCTCATCATTCGGTAACAAGCTCCATTCACGCACTGGTGCTGGTAGCCAAGTCAAGGTGTAAGAAACTGAGCATGAGCAAAGATGCCAAGACAAGCGGCGTGGCTGTTTGCGGCAGTTGAAGCCATCGGCACGTAAAGACGCAACAATCCTGTCGCCTGACGCTTGAAGACTCGCTCTTAAGAAACTTCAGTCTGGAGGCGAAGCCATTCAGTGTGTTTCATTGTTATGATTTGGGTGATGTTTTGATAGGCAAGGGCGATCTGCGACAATTGCAAAAGTGCGATCGCAAATCGCCCGTTATTTCATGGAAGACCTTAAACAATACGAGCCACTGATTTTCTGTTAATCGTCTACGCATCACCTCCATAGTCCAGCCATCTGCAAGCAAGTCCGCAAGGGAATCAATTCCCTTGCTCATAGCGGAAGTCCTCTGAAGAGGACTAAATGCTGATTGCACAAGGATTTCAGTCCACTTGAGTGGACTTGAGCTACTCGCTGTAGAGTTTAAACTCTTGGCGGACTTGCTTCGTGTGAGAAACTACCCATAGAGAGACAGGGAAACAGGAAGTGTAGGGACTTCCCATAACGTTTCCCCGTCAGTTTTTAGTTGCGATGCACCACTGTGGTGCATCGCAAGGTAAGATGGTAGACGATAAGAATCAGGATTTCAACCCCAATGTGCCAACTCTTAAACAAGTTCGCGAACGTTTAGAAATGACCCAAGAGCAGTTTGCTGATGCACTAGGGTTGTCAAGAAACACGATTAATCGATATGAACGCGGCATACACCAGCGCATTGCACTTTCTGTGGGTCAGATAAAACGACTAGTTGAACTTATGAAGCAGGCAGGACTATCAATTGAAGACTTACCTGACGATATTGAATGAGGCGGTATCAGTTCATATCCAGTCTCAGGAGGTGGTGGCAACAGCTATGAAGAAAGACTGAGGGAGGGTGTGCGTGAAGCGAAGCTATAGCGATAGCGAAGCGTTAGCGACGTTAGCGTAGCGGGGCGAAGCCCAGGAGCGTCGGAACGAGCTCTACTCGCTGCTGCTTTCAGCAGATCGCGTCTCAATCAAGTTTAAGCAACACCATACTCTGTGTACTGCCGTTTATAAGGAGGCTGCAACCCCAGCACAATATCCTCTCTTGGCACTTCCATTGCAACCAACAAGTCAGAGGGTTGCAACTGCGGCAGTAGACACTCTTGAGCGCCTGTGGCGTTCATCTCCTCGTGCACGATTTGGGTAGACTTTTTGCAAGACGCGCCACATTTGTAACTTTAGCAAGCGCTATCTTAATTGATGTTTCTCCAGAAATTCAGGGATACACCATGCTCAAGCTGTATGACTTTTTGCCCTCCGGTAATTGCTATAAAATACGTCTTCTCTTGACACAACTTAGAATTCCCTTTGAAAGAGTCGCTCTAAATATCCTTAACGGTGAAACCCGCACTCCAGAATTCTTGAGTAAAAACTCAAATGGTCGCGTTCCTATCTTGGAAATCGAACCTGGCAAATTTCTTTCAGAATCAAACGCAATTCTTTTTTACTTAAGTGAAGGCACTGAGTTTTTCCCGAACGATTCTTGGGAACGATCCAAAGTTATGCAATGGTTGTTTTTTGAGCAGTACAGCCATGAGTCTTATATCGCTACCTCCCGATTTTGGATTTCTATCTTAGGTAAGGCGGAGGACTATCGGGATGCTCTTAACCAAAAACGCGAACCTGGATATGCGGCACTCACAATTATGGAAAACCACTTAACCAATCATCGTTTCTTCGTTGGCGAACGCTACACAATTGCTGACATTGGACTGTTTGCCTATACTCATGTTGCGGATGAAGGAGGATTTGATTTGACAAAATTTCCTGCCATCCTGGCTTGGATAGAACGGGTCAAGGCTCAGCCTCAGTATATCAGCATCACTCAGTATTAGAGCTACCTGAAACTTTCGTGTAGGGTGGACATTGCCCACCCTACTTGTTTAGCCATACATCCTCCGTTGCCCCCAAAGACTAAGTTTCATTACCATAGGGAGAATGAACTGAAACTAGGAATGGGGTATGCGTAATTTATTTCGTGGTTATTACAAACCGACACCTGCAGAGTTTACACAAATCTGGAAACACTGTATTTTTTCCTTTGATACAAATGTCCTGCTCCATATTTACAGTTACACGCCTGCAACGCGAGAGCGGTTCTTTGAAATTCTGAATGGATTTAGCGATCGCATTTGGATTCCCCATCAAGTTGCCTACGAATACCAGAAAAATCGCCCCCATGTGATTTACGCTCAGCAAAAAGCCTATGGAGACATTGAGGGCATTCTAAATCAAGGGTTTTATGCCTTAAGAAATGATTTGTTAAAGTCCTATAGACGACACCCGTTTATTGATACTCAGCAAATTTTAGCTGACGTTGAAAAGGCGATGGAAGAGATTAAATCTAAAATTCAGTTCGCACAACTCCATCATCCGAATTATATGGACTATGACGAACTCCGAGAGATACTGTCTGATTTGTTTGATGGCAAAGTGGGTCAACCTTATTCGGATGAAGAACTAGAAATTATTTATCAGAAGGCAGAAAAACGGTTTACTTATAAGCAGCCTCCAGGATACAAGGATGCTAAAAAGACAATTCCTAGAAGCTATGGTGACGTTGTTCTTTGGTTTCAGCTAATTGATTATGCGAAATCTCAGCAAAAACCCGTCCTATTTGTCACAGATGACAATAAAGAAGATTGGTGGCTTAAGGTCGCAGGAGAAACGTTTGCGCCTAGACCGGATCTGATTCAAGAAATTTTATCGGAAGTCGGCCGAGAAGATTTCCAATTCTACATGTATCACAGCGATGAGTTTATTGAACAGGCTGAGAAATTCCTGAATTTACCCGTTCGACCTGAAGCGATTCAAGAAGCCAGAGAAATCATGCTTCAAGAGTCTGTTATTCAACGTGCAGATGTCAAGTCTACTTATTTACGCACTGTGGGCTATGATGTTTTAAGCCAAATTCTTGAAATTGAATTTAGGACAGGAGAAGTCTTCCAGTATTTAAATGTTCCCCCTACGGTTTATACCGACCTGATGAATGCGCCATCACTGGGTCAATATTTCAACGAAAATATTAGGGACGTTTATTCATCTCGTAAACTATAACAGATAGAAAAAGCGTTCCATCGGGACTTAGAGAGTCTCGATAAAACGCTTGTAATTGCTTCGTAATGCTCAAATTGTCTCCTGAGATAGAAACAGGCGGGTAAAGCAGGGATGAAGAAATTGGGGAAAAGTGTAAAATTTTTGCAAGTTTATCCGGATAAGGGGTGGGTTTATGGCTAAAGTTATACTGCGATCGCTAATTCCACGTCCGCAACGAGAACAGTCCGACGCTAGGCTTAGACGCTGAAAGTACGCGACTAAATGCTTTGTGCAACCGGAGATTGTGCAGAAACTGGAGGCAAACCTGCTCGTTTGCCAAGTTCTACCACGACAAAGTCAGGCACGCTCGCTTCTGCTCCCTTAGCCAAACAGCCATCTCGCACGGCTAGCAAGAACCCCTGAATGGTCATCGGTGCTCCTGGTATCGTGGCAGTCTGATTGAGGAACTTGCGCCACTGTCCCTGATTTTTGCCATAGTACTCCAACAACTGCAAGGCAGCGAGGTATTCAGCTAAAGGGTCGAGGGCAAAGCGGATTTGGTCTTGAGCCGAACCAACCGTTTGAATGAGGCGAAGTCGGTCTTCCAAATATTGGAGGCGAGTTTCTGCATTATCTCCTCCTAGTGCCGCGATCGCAACCTCCCGCTTCACCGTTGCAGGTCGATACGTCTGCTTCAAACATTCCCAGGCAATCGCTTTGGCATCTTGCTGGACGAGGCGATTGTCAAACTTATCCCCATTCACATCTCGGTTGAGTTCATTTAAGTAGCTGAGCATCAAATCGGGAATTGTGTTAGGCAGTTGGTCTGCTATTGTGCCATCCTTGAGTGCAATCAACTGCTCGGCGTACAGTTTGGCAAGCAAAACGGTAATATTTCGTTGACCCACCATCGCGCTCAATCGGCTACAGGCATCGAAAAACTCAGTGTCCGTAAAGCAATCACGTTTTCCTCGCTGCGTCAGGTAGGCTTCCATAAACGATGAGAGGCGATTGCCCTCAATCCGCAGAGGTTTAAGTGTCGTCTTCGTCACTTTACCCAGCGTTTCTTCAGTACGCGAGGTGATGACTAACGCATTGACACAGAAGTCTGGTAGTTCAGGGCGGATAGCCTTACGTGTCGCCTCGCTCATTTCCGAGAGATGATCTACAATCACCAAAATCCGACGCTGCCTGAGAAGGCGTTCCAGCAATTCCTCCGAAACCGGATGGGTTTCGTTCGTCAAATCTTGTAACTGTCCCCGAATCGCTGCCATGAAGGGTTGATTGTTCGCTGCCGCTTCAAAATCAAGTTCTTCCTCTATCAGTACAGGCAGCATCCGGTGTTCGCACAGGCGTTGGGACTCGTCTTCTGAGATTGCCCACTTGGCAATTTGACAGGCTAAGCTAGTTTTTCCCGCTCCTCCTTCACCCCAGATGAGGAGGCATCCTCGCTGTTTTTTAAACTTTTCCTGCAAATCCTTGGCGGTGAGTTGGGGTAGGGTTTCGCCGTCGAGAACAACGGGGACAGGGATGTAAATATTGCGATCGCGTACTGTATCCTTTTCTTGAAATTCCTCTCGCACTGACTTTACATGTGCCGCCACCCACGCATCCAGTACATTGGGATGGTAATGAAAAAACCCAACAAATAGTGCGTACCGAATGGGTACGCTGATACCGATAAACGGCAGCGGAACGTCTGTATAAGGTTTGAGGGCGTTATTGATATGTAACAGCCACAGGGGGCGCACTCGCAGAAGCACCAACCAAAGCAACGGGACGAAGAGAATGTAACTGGTAACTCCCAACAGCCATTGATGGTTGAGAGTCCAATCCAGGGTTTTATCAAAGAAGCGCGTTTCTTGTTCAGCCTTAAGTACCAAAAGTGGGCGGCGCACAACGGCGATGTCTTCCTCTGGAAACTGAGCGTCAGGAGCTTCTACAATTTTTAGGGCTTGTTCTAAGTCTGCAATGTCTTTTTCCAACTCCGTGCTGGATAGCGTCTTTGCCTTATCCTGAAAGACGCCAGCAATTCCCCCCAGTCCTCTAGCCGCCTTCCGACGCACTTCCACCGTCTCGTCCTGCAATGCTGTAATCAAGGCAGGGACTGCGGGTTTCGCTTCTAGACCGATTTTCCCCAAGGCAGACGCCGCATTCAAGCGAACGTATTTATTCTCGTCTTTCAATGCACTTATTAAAGCGGGAACTGCTGCTTGCGCTTTCGCACCAAAGCGTCCCAAAGCATCAGCCGCACCTTGACGAACGTATTTATCGTTGTCCTGCAAGGCAGCAATTAAAGCGGGGACTGCTGTTTTTGCCTCCGTCCCAATTCGCCCTAAGGCAGCAGCCGCATTCAAGCGAATTTCTGCATTCGCATCCTGTAGCATCGCAATTAGAGCGGGGACTGCCGATACAGCTTCTGAACCGATTTCCCCTAAAGCATGGGCGGCAACCACGCGCAGATTTTTATCGTTAGCTTGCAACGCCTCAATGAGTTTGGGAACGGCGGCTGAAGCTTCTGTGCCAATTTTCCCCAACGCATAGGCAGCAATTCGACGAATATATTCATCCTCATCCCGCAACCTATCCATCAAGGCAGGGACGGCATCTTTGGCTTCCGCACCGATTTGTCCTAAGGCAGAGGCAGCACGCCAGCGAACTTGCTTGTCCTCATTCTTCAAGGCTTCGATGAGAAAGGGAACGGCGGGTGAACCAATTTTTGCGATCGCATCGGCAGCATCATGGCGAATCCGGAAATCGTTGTCCGTTAATTTCTCAATCAGGGGAGCAACCTGCGTGTAAGGGACGGGTTGCGCCCAGCTATTGCTGCTTACCAATGAGAGCCATAAAAGGCACAGGACAGCAACCTTAGACACGGCTGCGAGTAGTTTAGCTCTAGTCTGTTTGACCACGTACCCACCTCTCGGAGTCTTGTGCCTATTGTAGACTCCGCCGCTCATGGAGGGCTGTTTTGACAATAGGGGTCACGGGTCAGGGGAGAGGACTTTTCATCCCTTTGTTGTGGGCTATTGCCCGTGGCGGGCTGTCTTGAAAATAAGAAGGCAGAGGGTTTGAATTTCCCGCATTTTTCCTTAGAATTATCTTTAAAACTACAGCAGCACCCAAGCCAGACTAACCGAGTAACTTCCTCCCATGGTTGATACTGAACAGAGCTGCCCTAAGCTCTAGGCTTTCGATGCATTACTCTCCATACCCTATTTGAAGAAGTATCAATTGTCTTGTTGAGTGCTGCCGTCGCCTTATATAATCTGCTGAACAGATATTGGGTGAATTAAGTATTGTCTATCCTCCTTTACTCGTTTGAACTGAACTTTAATATCTGTCAGAGAAGCTTGATTAGCTTCAATTCCTAATTTACTACTCTCTCTTAAAAGTACAAGAAAATAACACTGTATTTTACCTTTGTTTTCAAAGTATAAAAAAATGAAAAATAACTTCACTGTCAAAAGAGTAAACACTGTAGCGAGTGTAAACAATCAGTTCTAGAAATAGGTGTGAGGAGAATCCCCCTACCTCAAGGCAGGGGATTCAATAAGGACGCCTCAAAAAATTCTTACCTCTTCTTCCCCTACCACCTACCCAAAAGGGCTTGGTTCCTGCTTCAACTAGAGGGTGTACGCCACCCCTCATCCTAGGAGTGCATCACGCCCCATAATATAGCCGGAGATATCATCATTTTCCTTTGCTGCTCTGCTCCCGCAGCAGCTTTTTTTTTGGGCTTATATCAAGTAGCGACTGAGGGGGGTAAACCATCCCTCAGTCAGATGTACCTGAAAATAATGTATTCAATTTCTAGAAACTATTAAGCCATTGAAAATGCCCAGCCCGAGAGAGCTGGGTTTTTCTTGTCAAGCACATAAAATCCCAAATATTTATGTATTGAATTTTACTAAATAAGCGTTTCTCGGTTGACTAGGATACATCTAGATTCACGATTCTCCGGGGGCGGGTTTTACCGAGATATCTGCTTCCCACGGCTCAATTCAATAAACCAGCCCGTACTTCAATCATGTAAGAACTTCTGAGGCGTTTAGCTCCCCTTAACCTTAGATTAATTGGAGCGAGTAAAAGTTCCCCAATCTGCGTTTCACGCTCGCTCACGCTAATAGTCTAATTGGGTAAATTCTCTAACTCTAGTCAAAGTAACCGGAGTGGCTGTAACTGTCTCTGTAGAGAATTAGAGCATTCAGCAAAGATTGAAGACGTCCGATGATTCCTCATTGATTCCAAAGTCTAATTAACTTCGCTAAAACTGTACATTCAAGGACTGAACGTTAGGTTACTTTGAAATTCTCATCAAAATGATGAATTCCTGACAGAAGAGGGATGAATTAGCTATAGGATTATGGATAGATTAAGTGTGTACACCGTAGGGAGTAAAAAGAAAATGAACCTCAAAATACTCACTAGCGCAGTACTCTTGACCACAATCGGCTTGACAGCCCCTGTCATAGCGGCCAGCTACGAACCTCAACACGTCAAGCGTTTACTTGCAACTAGGCAATGTCCTGGATGTGATCTAAGTAATGCTGATCTGCGCGGATCTAATCTGAGTTACGCCGATTTACGAGGTGCTAACTTAAGCTATGCCGATTTACGCGGTGCTAACCTTACGGGTGCCAATCTCCGTGGAGCCAACTTGACAGGTGCAAAAATGCCTTAAACACAATCCTTAATTACCTAAAGGATACACCGTTGGTGAGTCGCTAAGTCAAGCCAAATAAGAACTTTTTGGGCGTTATGTAGATAGGGGCTGCTAAGCGCGATATAGCCTGTTAAGTTATTAATAGCTTCAAACGCTGTAAGCCTTATCGTTTCAACGTCTTGTTCTGATTGGCTCGTAGTTTCCGTTTCATCTCTAAGCGCTCAGCCTAACTCTATATTGCGCTAGAGATGAAGCTCTGTCAACCGATTTGGATTTTAGATTGGTTCCGCCGACAAGCAGTGGGGTATGTAGCAGAAGAATCTTCTAATCCAAAATCTAAAATTGCTAGTCAACCGATTAGTATAGGGTGGATGTCGCATCACAGATTTGGCGATTTTTTGCAGGTCTAATATTCGCATTGCCATTGTTTAAGTAGTCGTTTAACCACTCACACCCACGTTCGAGTAAATCGTCTAGATCGAAGTTCCATAGAATCACGGCTTTTTCATCACTGGCTGAAGCAATTATTTTGCCGTCTGGACTGAAACTGACGCTATTGACACGACTGTTGCCTTCATTGAGTGTTGTGAGTAAAGTCCCGTCCAGACTCCAGAATTTGATAGTCTTGTCAGCACTTGCTGAGGCGATCGCTTTACCATCAGGACTGAAACTCATGCTATTAACCCCACCCATATGCCCAACGAGAGATATGGGTGTCTTGTCCTCGCCAAGCTTCCAGAGTTTAATTGTCCCATCCGCACTAGCGGCGGCAAGTGTCTTACCATCGGGCGAGAAACTTACGTCGTTGAAACTCTTAGTGTTTCCCTCAGGTCTCCGTAGGGATTGACGTGGAGTTCCGTCGAGGTTCCAAAGTTTAACGGTTCCGTCAGTACTTGCCGAAGCAAGCATTTTACCGTCGGGTGAGAAACTTACACGATTGACCCAATCGTCGTGTGCTTTAAAGGCATGTACCGACTTGCCATCAACGCTCCAGAGTCTAATTGTTTTATCCGCACCCGCCGAGGCAACCATCTTGCCATCCGGTGAAAAACTCACGCTATTGACCCAATCTGTATGACCGGAGAACGTCTTGTGTAACATGCCATCAACACGCCACAGTTTGACGGTTCTATCAGCGCTAGCTGTGGCAATTATCTCACCGTCGGGTGAGAAACTCACGCTATTGACTCCCTCCGAATGCTCATCGAGAGACTTCAGAAGAGTACCATCGCGTTTCCAGAGTTTGACCGTTTTGTCCTCGCCTGCTGAAGCAATGAGATTGCCATCGTGTGAAAAACTCACACTATTGACTCTATCCGTATGCTCATCTAGCATTCTTTGTTGTGTGTTGTTGACCCGCCAAAGTTTGATGGTATTGTCATCACTGACAGAGACTAGAGTTTTGCCATCTGGGCTAAAACTGACGCCTCGAACCCAATTGGTGTGTCCTGCCAGAGACTTGAGGATAGTGCCATCCAGTTTCCAGAGTTTGATGGTGTTGTCAGCACTAGCGGAGGCGACAATCTGACTGTTAGGAGAAAAACTGACACCATTAACCGTATCAGTATGTCCGTAAAATTGCCTGAGCAACGTTCCATCAACCTTCCAAAGTTTGACTGTCTTGTCCTCACTGGCTGAGGCAATAAACTTGCCATTGGGTGAGAAACTCACGCTCTTAACTATCCCACTGTGTCCTTTGAGGGTTTTCAGTAAAGTACCATCCAGACGCCAAAGTTTGACGGTGTCATCAGCACTGGCTGAAGCAATTTTCTCACCGTCGGGTGAGAAATTGATGCTATTGATTCGATCAGGGTGTCCTTTGAAAGTGCTTGCTAAACTGCGCTCCAGCGTCCAGAGTTCGACTATTCCATCAGCACTGGCTGTAGCAATCGTCTTGCCATCCGGTGAGAGACTCAAGTGAGTAAACTGATCGCTGTGTCCTCTGAAACTGCTGACTAACGTGCCATCAAGTCTCCAGAGTTCGACGATTCCCTCAATACTTGCCGAAGCAAAGGTTTTGCCATTGGGTGAGAACGTTACGCTAGTAAATGTCCCTGTGTGCTGCTCGATGCGATTGAGTTCTTGAACTCGGTAGACCGCCTGCTGTAAGCTTCCTAATGTCCGAATCTTAATCTCAGGAGGAATTTGGTTAATCTCAAAGAAAGAGCGTTTCAACTTCTCCTCTAACCCCTTGAGCCGTTTGCCAACATTCACACTTTCTACTAAGGCTCCAAGCTGATCGTCTGAAAGCAGAAGTGCTGAAGAAAATGAACTAAGCGCCCCAATTTCAGCAATTTCTGTTTGTTTTCTTTGAGATTCTGCTAGCCATCCAAATCCTGCTGCTGTGAAAGCTAAAACGGTCAGACGCTCTTC
>JAIUYC010000940.1 GCA_020216575.1 Coleofasciculus sp. S288
CATCATCATGGGTTCAGTCAACGATGGCTCTGGTTCCATCTCGGATAAGTCAGTTGTTTTTAATTGCTGAGACAACTGAGCAAATTGCTCTAACTTAGCCAATTGCTCTGGCTCGACTTGAGACTGGATATACTGCCCTAAACTGCACAACACTTGAGGAAACCGATCGTCTAGTTTGTCGAGATTTGTTGCCAGTATTGGATACACTACTTCCGGGTCGCCTGCACTCTCACCACTTACCTGCAATACCTGAAGTAGGAAACCTAAAACTTCATTTTCCTGGTCAAGGTTATTATTGGTGAGCTTGTTTACGAGGCGAATGGAGCCAGAACGTTTCGCATATTCCATTGCTAAATCCTGCTGCCCGTTGTTGACGCAAGCTTTTACCATTCTTTCGTAAACGTCGATGGTTTCTGCTTTGATTTCCTGACGGCGTGCTTCAGACTCTGCTCTAGTAAGACTCTGTTCAACCGCTTCAATAGCAGCAGTGTAACCTTCAATCGCTTCTGACCATACTTCAGCATTGAAGGCAGCATGACCCATATTTTGTCCAGCTTTGAAGCAGTCTTGAGGAAATGCAGTGGGTGTCCAAATTTCTAGTGCTGCTCGACAACACGCGATCGCTTCAGGCATCTTCTCTTGTTCTCGATAAGCATTGCCCAGATTCATTTGGGTCATTGCCCACCCATGAGGTAATGATTGGCGAGTGAATACTTGCAGTACGGCTTTGAATGCTGCGATCGCTTCGTCCAAATTCTCCGATTTTTCACCAACAATCCGTTCTCGGTAAACATTCCCTAGATTGTTATGAACCTCTGCCCAATCTTTAGGAAATGTTTGGAAGGTGTAGACTTGTAAAGCTTGCTGATAACAAGCGATGGCCATTTCCAGATTTTCAGCTTTGTCGCCTTTGAGCCGTTGACAATAGTCAGCCCCCAAATTCATTTGTGTCATAGCCCATCTTTCGGGAGATACCTCACGAGTACGGACTTGCAAAGCGCTTTGATGCGCTGCGATCGCTCGTTCCAGATTCTCAGCTTTGTCACCCCAAATCCTGTCACGGTATGCATTACCTAAATTGTTTTGAATTTTGCCCCATTCATCAGGTGAAGTCTCGCGGGTTAATACCTGCAAGGCTTTTTCAAAGGCGTCAATAGCATTCTCCAGATTCTCCGCCCGATCGCCCTTTATGCGTTCGCAGTAGGCAATAGCCATTCGGTCTTGGATGTCCCCCCATAATTCGGGGTTGGTTTGGCGGGTTATGACTTGCAAGACAGCTTGATGGCATGCGATCGCCTCTTCTACATTTTGAGCGCGATCACCTAGAGGGAATTCCGCAATTACACTCCCGAACATAATTAGAGGCATAGCAAAGCCTAATGCTTTCTCTGGATCTGCTTCATAAAGCTTTGTAGTTGCCCAGATACGAAAACGCTGAGTGAAGAGATTGTCTTGCTCTAGATAAGGTTTTAAGATTGGGTACGCAGCTGCTGGGTTGCCCTTGCTACTTGCGATCGCCAGCATCATCTGAAGCATGAATTGGGGAAACACTACGGCATCGCCAGATAATCCCAGTTCTTCAGCCAGAAAATTAGCAAAATTAATTAAAAAGTTAGCCGATTGGCGATCGCCTTCATCTGCTAACTTCATAGCTACCATTCCCATCATCTTCACCAAACCAGCGTCCATCAGGTTTTGATTAGCCATCAAAATCTTTCGTTCCTTGCCACTGGGACAATGTAGCAGTTCAAAAATAAGCTTAAGATATGCTTTTTGGCGTTTTTTGTTACCCTTTTTGGGGTTTCCAGAACCGAATCCCTCGACCATATTTACTTAGTGAACCTACTGCCGTACTAGTTTAGGAAGAATCTTGCTCCCCCTCGCCCAAACTTGGGAGAGGGGGCTGGGGGGTGAGGGAAAACTATCTCAGACTCAGTCGATTAGACTTTGAACAAAGACAAAAAGAATTTGGCTCGCAAGAATGGATTCACTAGCTAATTAATCCACCGATCTGTTTGAGTAGATGCAGAACATCGTACAAATCTTGCTCTGGTGTCAGGATAGAAAAAGCTTTTGATAGGCTGTACTGCGGCGTGTCTTGTTGGGTAAGTTTGACGAAAACAAACTCTCTCCCATTGGCCAGTAACGCCAACGTTTCGCGTTTGGAGCCATCTAACATATAGGCAAGGGCTTGGGGCAGTGCAGTCATAACATCGAATTTAGTAGCTTTAGATTCAATTACCAGTATCCAAAGCTGCCGCTGCACGACTAAAACATCGATGTTGCCTTTAACAATTACACCTTCATATTCGGCAGAAATTTGAATAGATTTTTCAGTTTCAATGGCAAAAGGTGGCTGATAGAATCCGGCTAAATCGAGGAGAGGAGATAGCACAACCATCTTGACCGCTTCTTCCGACATGAAACGGCGTTTGAGTAAGTTCAAATAGTTGCTTCTCACTCGGTTTAGTACCTGCTTGTCGGCTTCAGTTACGGGGAGTGAATTGCTCAACCATTCTGTAAAGCAGGAGTCATCGGTAGCCTGTAACCCAAATTGTTCTTCTAATTCGTAGAGGCTGATGTCTTTAGCAAAGATTGTCTGAACCATACTTTTTATCTCTTCTACCTAGTCACGATTTCCCAAAATCTCTGCCAATTTATCCAGCAAATCATCTACCAGTTCCACTAGCTCGATTCCATCATTTTCATCACTGGAATTGCGGTTAGTCTCTCTAGCAGTAACGCCGCCAGCTAAAAAAATATCCATCACAGCATCGCTGCGCTCTTCTTTGGGAAGGTTCCAGCATTTTTCTAAATCAGTAATAATTTCGGAAAGCGACTTATTTCCTAGCCTCTCCCGTACCCTCAGAGCCACATCATCTTTACTTTCCAAAAAAGTAGTCAGAGATTCTCTAACCGAGACAGGCGGCGACGAAAGCATTTCACTATCAATATCCGAATCCGGCAAAGCCATACGCAGGGGCTTAATTTTTGGTGTCCCACTGCCGTTTGCAGGTATAAAATGAACTTCTAT
>JAIUYC010000941.1 GCA_020216575.1 Coleofasciculus sp. S288
CAGGGGCATCTAATTGCCGTTGTCCGCCTCCTCAACAAATTAAAAGCCCCGCGTCTAGCGGGTGTTCCGATAGAAGAGCAAATTGACCCCCAAGGCTTTTCTCCAGAAGATGTAGATAAGCTGACCGAACGGACGAGTTCAATTCTCCCAATTCTCCAAGCCTTCCAAGCGTTCCAGCAGGAAATCCGCACGATTCAGAAACAACGTCAAGCGATCGATCCGCTTTATCAAGCGATTAGTATCGTTAACCAAAGTCGCGGAAATGCTGATGAAATTATCCAAAAGGTAATGCAGGCGGCAAAACAGCTTACCAATGCCGATCGCAGCACGCTTTGGCTTGTCGATCGCCAAAATAATGAATTGTGGACGCAAATCCCCCAAGCCGATGGTTCCTTGATAGAAACGCGAGTCCCATTGGGAGAAGGCTTTGCGGGCATAGTAGCTCAAACAGCTCAGTCCCTAAATATTCCGTTTGACCTCTACAACCAACCCAACTCCGACATTGCTAAAAAAACCGATGAGAAAACACGCTATCGCACCTGTAGTCTCTTGTGCATGCCAGTTTTAAGTTGTGATGGCGATTTGCTGGCTGTGACCCAATTAGTCAATAAGCGGACGCCTGGCGATCATCCTGAATATAACCCTGATGACTGGCCTAACGTTCCCGACTACTTCAAAGCAAGTTTTGATGAAAAGGACCAAAGGGATATGGAAATATTTAACAATCAAGTTGGGGTTATTCTCCCAAGCGCCTTTTGATACCAAATCTATGATGGCTACTTAGCTTTTGATTGGAAGCGCGACTCACCCTACCCTATCTGGATCGATGCCCATTGCCCGTAGCCGTTCTGCAAGTTGTGCGGCTTTTCGCTCGGCTCTCTCAGCCCTCTGTCTTTCCTGCTCGGCTTCTTCTTTACCCACCAGTAACAAATTTCCATCTAAATCCCACCAGCGCAACACAGTTGCTCTGGATTATTCAAGTAACTTCCCTGCCATAGCCCCAATTCCACACTTAGGGGTGGAATGGGATAGTGGCCTCGCTCGTTGGGTTGCATCTTTTGGTAGGTAAAATCTACTAGGTGATAAACCTCCAACTTGCCATTATTAATTTCATAGATAGCGTAGTAGGGAATCCGGATAATTTGCTGATATACCCAAAACTTGCCGGGCTTCGCGCTTTCCCGACTTCCAGCAAGGGGAAGAGGTGTTGAATCGCGTTCTTCCTCACCATTGCCACTAGCAAGTTCAATGGCAATGAGCGGGGGAATGTATTCCCGCCACAAAACATAGGAGCGACGAATTTTGCCATCTAGTTTGGATGGCACGCCAGGTACATAGAACCAGTCTGGTGCTGTGGCTTCCGCCCCCGCTTCGCTAACAGCGCCTTTTTCTGGTGGGTCGGTTTCTCGCCAGTAAATGCCACAATCCTGACCAATGCAATACTGCCCATCGGGATGCAAGCGCTGTAAAACCCCAACAATTGAGTCAGTCAGAATAATACTTTGGGGATGCTCCTGAAAATTTTTCACAAACGTACCATCGGACTCTGGCAACTGAGTATGGTCGGGAAACTGGGGGGGTATATCAATTTCAGCAAGTATCTCACTCATAGTCTCAAAAGTCTTGCAGTTAGTGTTAACTCTGGCATCCCAGTCTCATGCATTATTCTTATTAAGTTTCCCAACTCACTTCAGTTACAGCAATTAGTAAATCTAGGTGTTCGCTCAACTTTTAAACAGCTCTGCCAACTCTTCGTTTGAGGTTCCCAGGATTCGAGCTAGTCTGTTTAGCTCATTATCACTGAAGCCATCTCGCACCTCAATTAACTCCTCAACCGATTTCCCTAGAATTCGTGACAGGGGTTTTAACTGCTGGTCGCTAATGTCTTTGCCATTGAAAATATCTCTGAGTTCGGGTGGAGTCAATTTGTAAGAATTGCAGAAGCGGACAAAATCCCTGTTGCTAACCTTAAGTTCCTGTTGTCTTTCGCGTAGCAAGAAAGCGATCGCTCTTGTTCCGTGTTCGGGACGTTTAGCCTGTTCTTGGTATTGTCTGATCCGCCGCTCAAGCTGGAGTGCATTACCGCCCAACTCTTTGATCAAGTCCAAACAAGCCATTTTTAAAGCTCTGTTTAGAGTCTCGTTCTCGTCTTGCAGTCTCTCGTAATCGTTAAAGATTTCCAGGATTCGGTCGGCAAATTCCGGCGTGCAAAACCCGACTTCCATTTCTTCGTAGGAAATTGGAATGTAGGCTCGATAGGGGTTAAGCTGAAAGCGCAATGAGTGGTTATTTTTTTTCATAAATCTCATGTTTTAGCAAAATGCAATGGTACAATAGACGGTTAAGCAATTTTGCCAAAACCTCGCTAGGGTAGATGGTTGCGTGGAGTGTAAAATTAAACAATAGATCATCTCAGCTAACAAAATTGAACGTTTGCTCTGAGCATTCTGGGGATATCTAGGTGTTAACCAATTTGAGCGGAGCCGTCTGTTTTGTCAAAGTTTAGCTGCTGCTATACCTGAGCATTTGCGCCTCGTTGAGGAGATGCTAATACCTAGTAGAATGCTCGCCCTGCGATAGAATCGGCCTCCTCAGCACCACACCAAAGTTGCAAATGCAGCGAAACAGGTGAAGTAGATAAAATACATTATTCACCTTATAAAGAAAAGACTGCCATGGTACAAGCTCCTGCACCGATCACTGCTACCGACCTGGCTACCTTAGCAATTGATGCGATCGCCCGTGCTGGGTGCGAGTATGGGGATGTTCGTTTGTGTACTTACCGGACTCAGAATTTGTACGCACGCGATCGCTCCTTAACCCAACTCAGTGATAACGTTAGTTCTGGCTTTGGGGTGCGGGTTCTCTTGAACGGCGCTTGGGGATTTGCCGCCAGCCCCCACAAAACCCCTGCCGAAGTCGAACGAATTGTCGCCCTCGCCATCGAGATTGCTAAAGGCAGTCGCCTCACACAACAGACACGAGTGCAGTTAGCTCCAGTACAAGCGTACCGAGACACCTACATCACTCCAAT
>JAIUYC010000942.1 GCA_020216575.1 Coleofasciculus sp. S288
GGTAGTGAGCGTTTCTTTGGCAGAAATCGCGGCTTCCCCACGCTTGAGTCAAGCTCTGTTACCGAAAATCAGCGATCGCGTTCGGCAAACCGAAGCCCTTTTAGCCATTTCTGGAAAGCGACAAATACAAGAGCGCCTCTACCATCTTTTATTGTGGTTAAAACAGGAAGTTGGTCAACCCATCCCCCGAGGAACTCGCTTGAAGGTTCGCCTCACCCATCAGGATCTAGCGGATGCTTGTTGTACCACTCGCGTTACAGTCACTCGACTGCTAGGAAAGTTACAGAGAAAAGGGATGATTGCGATCGATGCCAAGAACCACATTTGCCTGCTCGACGAACCTTACCAGAAGTGCAGCTAATCTTAGGAGCCTCTCACGAACGCGATAGCGTCCGTTATGGATAAAAGAAACTACTCCCCCTGCTCCCCCTGCTCCCCCTGCTTGTTTCTTAAGAGGTGTTAGGTGTTAGGTGCTAGGTATTAGGTATTAGCAATTTTTTTTAAACCTACAACCTACAACCTAAAACCTCAGTCTGAGCATGTTCCAAGCTACCCGCCAACGCCTTGCCCTCTGGTACACTACCGTAACCGCCGTGCTGCTGCTGCTGTTTGCGACAGGGTTCTATTTATATGTTCGCAGCACCCTGATTGAGCGGGTGGATGATACTCTCAAGCATGTGGTGGAAGTGGTAGAGCGATCGCTCGTCATCGAACCTGTGCAAACCTCTGGCCTTCCCTACCGGATTAATGTTGAAGCCAGTTTTCGAGACGATGCCGATGCTGTAGATGACGACCACATTGACCTAGAATGGTTTAGCCCCACGGGTGAGTTACTATGGTCAACGTTCTCCGAACCTTTAGATATTCCCTTACACCCCAATTACACGGGCGAAACTGTACATCAATCTGTCGATCACCTATTGCGGCAGGTAACGAAACGGGTGCAAATTGGGCGTCATGTCCTGGGTTATCTGCGAGTCAGCCATCCCTGGTTTGAAGTGACTAAGCCCATCCGTCAGTTAATTGTCGATCTCACGCTCGGCACAATTGTCACGGTAATGTCGGTAGCGGCAATTGGCTGGTTGCTTTCTGGGATAGCAATGAAGCCGATTCGGGAGTCTTATCAACGCCTCAAACAGTTTACGGCTGACGCTTCCCACGAACTGAGAAACCCGATCGCAATGATTCAAACCAATGTGCAGGTTGCTTTAGCTGATCCAGAGTTTGACTCTCCGTTACAGCGTCAGCAGCTTAAGGTGGTGGAACGACTGACGCAACGCTTGGGACGGTTGGTGAATGATCTACTGTTTTTAGCTCGTGTAGATAGCGGCATGGTGCAACCCCAGTGGCAACCCGTACCCCTTGATGCGTTGCTGATAGAAGTGATTGAAGAGCAACAGTTGGTAGCAACGGAGAAGGGTATTTCCCTATCGCTGCATCTAGTTGAGATACCCGCCGAAGAAATTGTAGGGGAAAACTGTCCTTTGTTTCCAGCGTTAGAAGATGATGCCTTTACCGTTCTGGGCGATTGGGATCAACTTGCTCGTTTGTTTACTAATTTGGTCAGTAACGCTGTGCAATACACGATCGCCTCTATGGAGAACCCTGGTGAGGCATCGGTGCAGGTGGAATTGCAACAGTTAAAACGTCCTGGTACTGGCGGGGGACGAAACGCGCAATCCCTACTACGGGTTCAAGTGCGCGATACGGGCATTGGCATCTCAGAAACTGAATTACCCCACATTTTTGACCGCTTTTATCGTGCAGATCCTGCCCGAAAACATGATGCGACGGCAGGTTCTGGATTGGGATTAGCGATCGCAAAAGCAATTGTCGAGAATCACCACGGCCAGATTCAGGTTGAGAGTGTGCGCGATCGAGGTACAACGATTACAGTTACCTTGCCTGCTTTGAAGGCAGAAACTCAGAATAAACTTACTTTGGTTTCATAAACCATCGATACACGATGAGGCTGATATAGTAACCAGCTAGAATGCTCACAATAATTGTCAGCACTGCACCCAGCCATAAACTAAATAGAGAAGGCTGAGTTTTACCGTTATCGAGATAGTGAGAGATAGTAGTTGTGAGGGGTGGATTAATAATCTGACCCACTCCAATTGCTGCACCCACACCGGCTAAGATTTGCCCCAGTTGGGCTTGTTGCTGTTCCTGTTTTTCGTGGCGATTTGCCTCATCAATTCCGACTTGAGTTTGAACGCTGAGCATCAGCTGATAAGTTGTAGGGGCGGGTTTAGGGACAATCTTTGTATTTCACTAACAAACTTTTTACAAAACCCGCCCTGTCTAATGTAATAGCCACGCGAATGGGTTGTTCTTTAGAGATGAGGTGTGGGCGGGTTTTGTTTATGAGTTATCGGCGTATTTACAAGTTTAGTCGCTAAACCCGCCCCTACAAAAATGCGGGGAAGGACAAACCATGGCAAAGGCTTCGGGGCATTGACTGAGAAATGAAGTCGTATATTTCACTGACTTTATTCCAGCTTGGGTTTACAAAGGCATCTGCCTAGAGCAATTGCAACGATACGAGGCAGCAATAGCCTGTTATAACCAAGCAATTCAAATCAATCCCAACGTCGCTGACCTGTGGTACAACAAAGGGACAACCTACTGTACAGTAAAGCGCTACAACGACGCACTAGCCTGCTTTGAGCAAGCTCTAGAAATCGATCCACCATGCGATCGCCCAGACAACGCGATCGCTCCTCCTCGCCACTCCAGAAATCTTTAAAATAACTCCAAAGCAACTCAATCCGAGTGATGCAAACACAGATGAAACGAGTGAAGCCGTTGAGATTCCCAGAGAGCAAGAAATAGGGCGGCAAGCCTACACGTCCTTATGGCAGGGCAGTGAGAACGAGTTGATGCAAGAATAACTCGGCTATCAACGTGCGATCGCACTCCTCAGCCAAAATGCGATCGCCTATTCACGCTTTCCTTCCTGCAATTGCTGGTGTTTTACCAATACTTATCAGGCTCCGAGCTTCATTAACGAGGCTCTAAGCTTCATTA
>JAIUYC010000943.1 GCA_020216575.1 Coleofasciculus sp. S288
AAAACCTAAATCGTCCCTAAATCTGCCCCTAAAACAATGGCTATTTAGGTAGAGCGAAATAGCCCTGATTCTTTATGATTCGCTGGATTCTAACGTTATTTTGTGTGCTAATGGTCTTGTGCACAGCTATGCCCGTAATGGCGCAGGAGGTGCAGATACAGAATCTCACTGAGACACAAGTGCAGCAACTGAACGAGCTTAGGCAAAAAGCATTTGCTGCTACCGACCTCGGTGACTTCCCAACGGCTGAAGGATACTGGACTCAACTGATTGAGCTTTTGCCGGACAATCCTGTAGGCTGGAGCAACCGAGGAAATTCTAGGGTGAGTCAGAATAAGTTAGAAGACGCGATCGCAGATTTCAATCAAGCGATTGAGTTGACTCCAGACGCGCCCGATCCCTATCTGAATCGCGGTACGGCTTATGAAGGACTGGGTGAATGGGAGAAAGCGATCGCAGATTACAAGCGGGTGCTGGAACTCGATCCGAATGATGCTATGGCATATAATAACCTGGGGAATGCTAAAGCAGGTCAGGGACGCTGGAAAGAGGCGATCGCAGATTACCAGAAAGCGACGGAGTTAGCCCCCAATTTTGCCTTTGCCCGTTCTAATTACGCCCTCGCCCTCTATCAAGCAGGTCAAAAGGAAGAAGCTATTCGCAACCTACGCAATATTATCCGCAAATACCCGCAATTTCCCGATGTGAGAGCGGCACTAACAGCCGTACTATGGGCAGAGGGAAAACAGGGCGAAGCTGAAAGCAATTGGGTCGCTGCTGTTGGTTTGGACAAGCGTTACCAAGACCTGAATTGGGTGAAAACAGTTCGTCGTTGGCCGCCGGTGATGGTTGCGGCCTTGGAGAAGTTCCTGACCTTGCAATGAATATTTTCGCTCAAGCCCTCGACTATGCTGCCAGCAATCCCGATAAACTCATTTCAGCGCTGTGGCAGCATTTACTACTGGTGGCAGTGCCGCTTGCCATTGGTTTGGGACTGGGTTTGCCCTTAGGATTTCTCAGTTCTCGTTCGCGGACAGCCTCGACCCTATTAACGAATAGCTTTAATGCCTTACGGGTAATTCCCAGTTTGGCAATTTTATTTGTCGCCATTCCTTATTTTGGACTCTCGTTTCAATCCGCAGCGATCGCCCTCACGATTTTGGTCATTCCGCCAATTCTCATTAGCACGGATGTTGCCTTTCGCAACATTGACCCAGCCATTCTAGAGGCAGCAAAAGGAATGGGAATGTCTCCACAGCAAGTTCTACGACAGGTAGAAATTCCCCTGGCACTGCCTGTCGTGATTGCAGGCATCAAAACAGCACTGGTGGAAGCGATTGCCAGCGCTACACTTGCTGCTTTCATTGGTGCTGGAGGGTTAGGGTCTTTTATCGTTCTTGGTTTTTCGCTCTACGATAATGCGATTCTCCTCGTTGGGGCAATTCCTGTTGCCCTCTTAGCACTGATTGCTGAGGTAAGCTTGAGTGCGCTGCAACGGGTGCTACAGCCTCCTACCGTCAAAGCTTGAATTATCGCCTTTACTGCGGCGCTAAAGCTGACTACTTTTCAAAGAATTGCTATGCCCACGCTCCTATCATCATTTCAGTCGGCTCTGAATGAACGGCGACGGTAGCTGTCGTGTGGTCTCCAAAGATTGGCTTGTCCGTGTGCAGAATTTCCAGAATAATTTTGAAACTTCCTGCATCTAGATCAACCGTGCGTTCTCTTTCTCCATCAAAATAGGTGAACCAAAAATAACCTTTGTTTTCCAAGGGGCTCCAGAAGGCTTGGTAGCTAGCAATCCGTTTCATTTGCATTTCTTGTGTCCGGTCAGTGCATTTATCGCTTCCTTCCATAACTAATCTTTCTCATTTTTAAAATAAGCCTCTCTAGGCTCTTCCCTTTTAGTCTATACTCCACGAAGGCGATACTTTCATTACGGATAGAAGTAACACAATCAGGTCGCTTGTAGGGGCGGGTTTAGCCAATAAATTTGGGTATAACCGATAACATCTAAACAAAACCCGCCCTTACCCAGGATGTAGATGTATTTCTTAGAAGTTTAAGTCATCAATCCTGGAAGAATCCCTCCCCAATCCGCCCTGAAGCAAGGAGGGAGCCGGATGCTTCTTGTTTCCCCTTGCTTTGAGAGGACTGCGGGGGATTATCTGGAGTCATGTCAAAAACAATTACGAAGGGAACGGTTGGCATGAGTCGTCGGAGGACTTGCAGATGGGATTCAGCATCATTGCGGCGACGACACCGAGCAACAACGCGCCGTTGTAAATTGGGTAGAAGGCGGATGATGCACCACGGATGTAGCTGTTCAAAGTAGGTCAAGATGCCCTCCTTAGAATATTTGCAGGTTGTTTTTTGATGGCGCGTTGAATGATGGTTGCAATTGCTTGGTAGTCGGCGTCGTTATTCTGTGGGTGAAGTACCCAAGCGCTGATGGGTGCGGGTTGATAGGTTAACAGGTAGTACTCTCCTGTTTCCCGCCTTACCCCCCCAGCCCCCCTTGGTAAGGGGGGAGTGGAAGGAGAAGCTTTTGTTCTTGGGGGACTAAGGGGGGTGAATACCTTCCATACCGCCTGTTTGGAGCGTTTTTGGATGCGATAGCCGCATTTTTTCAGTGCTGCGCGAATGGCCGCAATCTCCTGTGCGACACGGCTTCCCTCTGTCGCTTTGGGTTTATTCATGGGTAATCTGTTTAATGGACATGAGAGCCATTGCCCAGTAAGCGAATCGCGCTCTAGGCAGTTGCTCGTTTTGTTCTGGCAAAAACTAACTGAGGCAGCCGACTAGCCAAACGCTAGCGTTTGGGCTGCCTGTCTGTCGTCATCTAGTAACTTACTTGAAAAACTAATTAAATTAGTTAGTTTTAGGATATGGCAAGACCTAAAAAAGGTCAACCACAGGAGACAAATTCTCCGTTTAAAAAATTGCGTTTAGCGGCTGGACTTTCTCAGGAAGACCTAGTAAGGCTCATGGGCGTGTCTGTTTCAACCATTAGCCGTTGGGAACGAGG
>JAIUYC010000944.1 GCA_020216575.1 Coleofasciculus sp. S288
CTCCATTCAATTTTTTGCTCCGCTGAGCGTCCGGCAAACGAGCGAGTTGCGACTAACTCAATATCGACGGGGATTCCTGGTCTTAAGTATTCAGGTGCTATGGGCAGCTTTCCTAGATTTAGAGCGAAGCGATTGTTACTGCGGCTGACCAATTCTGCTGGAATATTGCCCTCGAACCGTGTTCTATAATCTGGATTGCGGTCAAAGCGATCGCTAGATCTAGCAGAGCGATACTTGATCCAGAACTGCGTCGAAATTAAATCGGACTTTCCAGCCCGGTCTATTACGGCAAAAACGAGATTGGTTCCATTTCCTGAGAAGTCTGCCCTCGTTAGCTGAGTGGCTTCACTCTTGAGGATGACGTTGGTAGCGACAAACTGGGTTTTGCCGTCCTGCTGGGATGTCGTGCCATCGACCCAAACCTCTTCTGGAAACGCGATCACAACCTGCTTGTTGTCTTCTAAACTAATCGTTACGGTTTGGTCACTGAAATCAGCAATCGGTCGTGCTGCATTCCAAACTACTTGAACAGAACCTTCGATGCGATCGACAAACTCCCGGTATTGATCAGCAATGATTGAACCCGGTGCAAGCAGGGAAGCTGCCCCGTTACGGGTTTGCCAGATGTTCTTAGACAGTGGAAAGACTCGGTTTAGCAGTTGACTCATCGGAACTGTTGTCGTCGGTTGGTCAGGCGGCAGTTCCTGAGTGCGGTTAATCAACGTCAGAGTGCCAAGGCGTCCGTCATTCCCATCGTTTCCATCTCGCCCCTGTACACCATCATCACCGTCTTCACAATAAAACCTTCTGGTCGTGCAGCTATAACCCGGACTTCCTGGAGTACCCGTGCAGGTTTGTCGCTCCCAACTCTGTTCCCGACACTGACAACCCCGACCTCCATAAGCCCCTCGTCCCGGTCTTCCCCCCTCTCCAGCCGTTGCTTGTACAAAGATTTGTTTCAGGTCAGCGAGATTTGTGTAATAAACAGTTAAGGAGCCGCCATTTCCTCCATCACCGCCCGTGCCCCCGTCACCGCCAGCGCCTCCATCAGGAGCATCTAGGTCATGATCAACATCTCGCGGCTGTCTCCCACAATCCGCATCGTAGCCATCTCTGCCATCGTAACCATCTTCACCGTCTTCTCCGAAAAGATCCAGATTCAGTGGAGAGCCATCTACAAAAATCGTGCGGTTCTCACCGTCTCTCCCACGTCTACCCGTTCGCCCATCGTCGCCATCTCGACCCCTAGTGCCAAAATTTCTCACTTCTGCGCTCAACGCTAACAATGGACACAAGATTGATTTTGAGGCAGGAGGTAGGACATTAGGGAAGCTTAGAAAGACTAAAAATAACGATAGCTTGCCCAAAAACGGTATTTTCATCAGGAGTCAGGAGTCAGGAGTCAGGGGTCAGGGGTCGGGAGAGAGAAATGTTTATCCTTTCGTTGTGCGTCGTTGTGCGCGACAGTTCATGGAGGGCTGTCTGGAAAATTTGTTTGTTTCAACTTTACAGCGAAGATGACACTTCAGTTTGAAAAATGCCTCTAAAATCTCCATGGCTGAGTGTACTGGAGAGAAGCGATGGGGAGAACGGGGCTTTTTGTTGGCATGGTCACTTTAGACCTAATCTATCTAGCTGCCCAACTGCCAGGGAGTAACCAAAAAGTTGTTGCGTCTGACTACACGGTTGCGGCGGGGGGGCCAGCTACGAATGCAGGGGTAACATTTGGGTACTTGGGCAATCAAGCAAGACTTCTAGGTGTTGTTGGCACTCACCCCATTGCACAGCTCATACGCACTGATCTAGAACGTTATAAAGTCGGAATTTTCGATCTCAACCCTACTACTCCCGAACCACCGCCAGTTTCTTCGATTATCATCACCCAAGCTACAGGCGATCGCGCTGTGATTTCGCTCAATGCGATTAAGATTCAAGCCAGCACGAACCAACTCCCTGTCGATTTTGAATGCGGGGTCGATATAGTCCTAATTGACGGTCATCAAATGACTGTTAGCTATGCGATCGCAAAAATCGCTAAAGACAATAATATTCCGGTCGTTATCGACGGCGGCAGTTGGAAGCCCGGATTCGACCAAATTTTGCCCTTCGTGGACTACGCGATTTGCTCGGCTAATTTTTTTCCACCAGGTTGCAGCACCTCCGAGGATGTTATGGCTTATCTTGCTGCTGTAGGAATTCCTCACATTGCCATTACCCAAGGTGAAGAACCGCTTCGATACCTCAGCCGTAGTAAGACGGGTCAAATCCCAGTGCCACAGATTAATGCTGTCGATACAGTGGGAGCTGGAGACGTTTTTCACGGAGCATTCTGTCACTACATCTTAGAACATAGCTTTACTGATGCCCTCAGAGCAGCAACCGTCATTGCCTCTCATTCCTGTCAATTCTTCGGGACTCGCCGCTGGATGGAACACACTACATTAAATCAGTGACCAGTGAACAGTGACCAGTTATCAGGTACAAGATGGGGATTTAGACTCCAATTAAATCAGTGAACAGTGACCGTTCGGACTTCGGCGTGAGCGCTCAGTCGAACGCTGAGCTCACGTCGAAGCCTGATAACTGATAACTGAAAGGTGAAGCCGGATGGGGTGACAAGCGACTCAAAAGATTGATGGATAAAGCTTTCAAGTTGCTTGTCACTCCCTCAGGTCGCCTTTTTTAAAATCCCTCTGCTTGCTACAACTCATCCATCTGATAAACTAAGCAGCGAACGCTCTTGTTGTTCGTTCGCGATCGCAAATTGATGAATACAGTTTTGTTTCTCTGTACGGGCAATTACTACCGCAGCCGATTTGCTGAATGCTTATTCAATGCCTTGGTTTCAAAGCAAGGGTTAAATTGGATGGCGTCCTCTCGCGGACTAGCGCTTGAACGAGGTGTGAATAATATCGGGCCTATTTCCAAGCATGCCCTCACGGGTTTATCCTCATGCGGGGTGAGTGTGCTAGAAGATATGCGCTATCCACTCCCCCTGACTGAAGCAGATTTGGCAGCCGCTT
>JAIUYC010000945.1 GCA_020216575.1 Coleofasciculus sp. S288
AGTGGATTCAAGTCTTTTGATTAATCTAGCGATCGCTCATGGTTTAGAGCTCATACTCATTGCATCCTCAATCAACCATGGACTATGAACCATGAATAATTATCCGTGTTTTTCCGTGAAGTTAGGAACTATTAAACTCATTCAACCCGCCAAACGCCAGCAAAAATACTCTTGACCGCTCTGGCAATTCGCTTAAGGTCTTCATCGAGCAGGGGAGGCCAGGTAACTCCAGCCTGACGCCCAGCTTCATAGTAGTGTCGGCTTTCAAAAGACAACACGTACAGCGAGTAAACAAGTTCTCGGTCAAGTGCGGAGGCAGTTTGCAAAGCCTCAAACACCATTTTTAGAGCTAACAAAATATTAGTCACTTGACCGGGGACGGGTGTCTTTCCTTGCTTCAGACGCACGAGGAAAGCGTCAGTATTCTGCTCAGATGCTGTTCCCTGAGCAATTAGAAAGCTACGGGCAGTTCTGTAATCCATCGACTCTTGCTGGTCAGCTTCCTAGAGAGTGCTTGGCTGGATCGGATGCCTTCAATTTTGACATTGGATCTAATTCTAGGGAACACTATAGCGGTTCTCACATGATTGGAGTAGGGGCGGGTTGATTGGATTGAGCCGTGGGAAGCAAATATCTCGGTGAAACCCACCCCTACGAATCGTGAATCTAAATGTATCTCAGAAGGGCCGAGAAACGCTATGCTCTCCTCTACTCCCTTGGATCGGTGCAAGTACGGAAAGCCCCCTCTACGAATTTTGGTCGCTCTTATCGGATATAGGGTTGTTGATGCTATAACTAAAAATGTGCTATAAATGGAGTCTTTGAGACCATATCGGTGGAGTAAATCAGGTAGAATGAAACAAGTGGGAACTCATCTGGTCGTTGACGCATGGGAAGCACCGGAAGACCTTCTGAACGATCCTGAAGGAATTCGTCGTGCTCTGATAGATGCGATTTCAGCTGGAGAAGCAACCCTTATCGATTTGTGTGTACACCAGTTTAGTCCCCACGGAGTCACGGCAACGGCAACTTTAGCAGAGTCTCACATCGCCATCCACACTTGGCCTGAGCATGGATATTTTGCCGCAGATCTATTCTTTTGCGGACGTGGTAAACCGAAGGAGGCGATGAAACTTTTACAAACAGCACTTAAAGCTAAGCAAGTCAGGATGAGAGAAATCCCTCGTGGCTTCGAGCAACCCGCAGAAATGAACGAGCGAATGAGAGATTCAGTTTACCAAGCTGTTGTGTAAGCTGCCTTTCGTAACTGAAATAATTCAGTCCTAATGAATAGGAGAAGCAGTGCTATGCCGCGTAGCGGTTAGTGGCTGAAGGGCATCTCTAATAGAGGGCAAGGCTTGATCCGCCTTGCCCTTTTTGATTGGAATTCCTCGCAGCGGAAATTGGCAGCCTTTATCACTGGGAATCGGCTGACTCGCTTTTATCCCCGCTTAACTCTGTGCGTGTCAAAGGGGGATTCTCACGGAAGTTGCTAAATTGGGGATCGAAGGCAGTGGGATACCCTTTTAGAAGCGATCGCTGAAAGAATATTGCTTAAATTATGGCGTCTCCCAGCAGCTTAGCTAGCATAGTCACCCCGGAGGAAAAGTACATGTTAGAGACAATCTTTGTTTTTGTCTTGGGTTTGACACCGCCAGTGCTTTCTCTATGGGTGATGCAACGAGCAAAGGAACGGGCGCAAACAAGATTGAGAGAAGCCATGCAAGCGCCAGTTGTTAGGGTACTGCAAAGAAATCAACTACCTCCTGATCAGTATTACGTTGAAGGGGTGGGCTACTTAATCGGCGATATTACCTGTCGATTTAATGCACGTTCGGCTTACCTTCGTTGCGCTGTCAACCCATCGGGTCCTTGTGAAGGATGTCTCTACCACGAACCGAAAGACTGAGACTCTCCCGATGTCTAACGGGGAGAGTCTCGGATTCTTCAGGCGTCAAGAAATTACTGACCCCTTAATATAGAAGGAAAGACTGTTTAGATTTGTGTAGCCTGTCCAGGCAGGGAACTATTTATGGGATCTGCTGTTTTAATCCAGAACCTCCAAAAGCGCTACGGTTCAGTGGAAGCTGTTAAAGATGTTTCCTTTCAAGTAGAATCTGGAGAAATCTTTGGGCTACTCGGTCCCAATGGTGCGGGGAAAACGACAACGATTCGGTGTTTGTGTACCTTAACCATGCCTGATGCGGGGAAGGTTGAGGTTTGCGGGATTTCCGCTATTGACCAACCTAGAGCAGCTAGACAACACTTCGGTTATGTGGCTCAGGAAGTTGCCCTAGATAAAGTACTCACTGGACGAGAACTTTTGCAACTACAAGCCGCACTCTACCACCTCCCCAGCAGTGTTGCCAAAAAACGAATAGAGGAAGTAATCAGTTTGTTGGGCTTAGAGGACTATGCTGACAAAAAGACTGGCACTTACTCGGGAGGATTGCAGAGACGCATTGACCTAGCGGCTGGGTTGTTGCATCAACCCGAAGTTTTGGTATTGGATGAACCAACAGTTGGGCTAGATATTGAAAGCCGCGTCGTCGTGTGGGAGTTATTGCGCAAACTGCGGGACAGGGGAACGACTATCTTGATTACCAGCCACTATTTAGAAGAAGTTGATGCCTTGGCTGACCGAGTGGCGATTATCGACAAAGGAGTGGTGATTGCGGCGGGGACGCCTTCTGAGTTGAAAGATCGGGTGGGAGGCGATCGCATTACGCTTCGTATCCGCGAGTTCTCTCCTATCGAGGAAGCCCAGAAAGCGAAGGAAATGCTACAATCCCTTCCCTTTGTGCAAGACGTGATCATCAATGGCGCTCAAGGAAATTCCCTCAACCTAGTAGTGAAACCTAACAGCGATGCGTTGATAACCATCCAACAATCATTGAACAACGAGGGTTTACCCATGTTCGGAATTGCTCAGGCAAGACCGAGTTTAGATGATGTCTACCTTGCCGCTACGGGGCGAACCCTATTGGATGCCGAACTCGCAGCCGTCGGCGCCCGCGACCCCA
>JAIUYC010000946.1 GCA_020216575.1 Coleofasciculus sp. S288
AACAAAACTTCATTTTTCAAGGCAGACTAAAGTCTGCCAGCCCTTTCATCCCCGGACTGAAGTCACGGGGTTTTTAGGTATGCTTCTTATGGCAAAGCCTCGTCTGGCTTCCCCCTTTTGAAGGGGGACGGGAGGGGGATCTAAAAGAGGGGCTGGGGGGGATCAAACCAACTTTTGACACTTCTCAGACATCCTCTAAGAAGTGCCGAACTCTCTCTTACTCTAGATTCGCCAACGACGCAGAAGATGCATTGTTGGATCGACTGCAACTTTATTTTGGAGTGTCTTCATGTCTTTAGAGTCTACTGTCGCTGAAGGAGTCATTGAGCAAAATCTAGAACAGTTTCTTCTGGTGCTGTCTGTTTCCTTGAGCGTGGCGACGGTTTCGCGGATTTTCCCTTGGTTCCGCAAAATCCCCTACACGTTACTGCTGGTGATTGTCGGATTAGGCTTGGCATTTGTGCAAGTCCGACTGGTTAATTTGTCGCCAGCCTTGATTCTAGAGATTTTTCTGCCGCCCTTACTTTTTGAGGCAGCTTGGAATATCCGTTGGCGCGACTTGAAACGGGATTTAATCCCAGTGAGTCTGTTCGCCGTCATTGGCGTTGTAATTTCTGTGGTTGGGATTGCCTTTGCAATCAATAAGCTGACGGGGTTTCCACTGGAGATAGCGTTGTTAGTAGGGGCAAGTCTTTCTGCTACTGATCCCGTGTCGGTTATTGCTCTATTTCGGGAACTGGGTGCTGATAAACGCCTGCAAACGTTAATGGAGGGAGAGAGCTTATTTAATGATGGCGTTGCGGTAGTTGCCTTTAGTTTATTGGTTGGGCTGCCGATGGGAACGGAAGAATTTGCACTTTCCACCACGTTTGCCCGTTTCTGTGTGTTTGTGGGAATTGGAGTTGGGATTGGCTGCTTAGTGGGTTTTGGGATTTCTTTTGCCACCCAACGCTTCGACTTACCCTTAGTGGAACAATCGCTAACGCTGGTTTCGGCGTATGGGACGTATCTGATTGTTGAGGAACTGGGCGGTTCTGGCGTTATTGGTGTTGTCACCGTCGGCTTAATTTTAGGGAATTTTGGCTCCCGAATAGGCATGAACCCGCGCACACGGCTAATTGTCTCCGAGTTTTGGGACTTTATCGCATTTTTTGTTAACTCCATCGTCTTTCTACTCATTGGTGACCAAATCAACTTTGGTCGTTTGGAGGAGAGTTTAAACTTGATTGCGGTTACCATTGGGGCGGTATTACTGACGCGAGCGATCGCAATTTATAGCTTAGGTGCTTTAAGTAATGGGGTGGCAAAATCCCAAATCGGTTGGCGAGAACAGACGGTACTGTGGTGGGGTGGTTTACGGGGTTCGGTTTCGATCGCACTAGCCTTAAGTGTGCCAGTCGTCTTGGACGGACGGCAAGATATTATTGATGCGGTGTTTGGCGTTGTGTTATTTACACTCCTAGTGCAGGGATTGACCACTCAACTATTACTGCAAAAGCTGAATTTAATTGGTGATCAGCCATTACGTCAGCAATATTCCGAGGCGCTTGCTCGTCGTGTTGCTCTCAAGCGGGTGCAAGATTATCTGATTGAGGCAGCAAAGAACGAAGAAATCGACACAGAGTTTGCTCGCTATCAGAAACAACTCGTCCAGGTTCAAGTCGAACGTATTCAAGGGGAAATCGAGGAGTTACTTAATAAACATCCTCAGCTACAAGACCTCGGCATGGAACAACTGCGAGAAAAAATGTTCGATATCGAAGCCGATACCTACGCCGAATTTATCCGGGCTGGACGTTTGAATGAGCGCCTATCGCCCTTGATTCAGGAAATTCTGATTAAGGCGGATGAAAGTCTCGTTGAGACAGGGCGTGGTTGAAACGGTATCCTGTGAGGAATGCGATCGCTTTCTCCCCTAATCTGAAAATAGCAGGGGGAGCAGGGGGAGCAGGGGGAGCAGGGGGAGAGGAATTTTCATTCTTTCGTTGTGGGCAATTGCCTGTGGGGGTCTAACCTGAAAATAGGGGGTCAGGAGTCAAGAGTCAGGAGTCAGGGGAGGTATATTTTCAGTCTTCGTTGTGAACGACAGTTCATGGGTGTCTAACTTCTGACTCCCCCAATCACCGACAAGTCTTTGATCTATCTAAAAAAAATCTTCTACGAGCCTGAGTGTGGATAAACTAGGGTAGTTTCGTCTAGGTTGCATCGGTAAGACCAATGAGCAGCAGGCAATCCGGCTATTATCGGTTTCCCACCATCAATGGAAATAGAGTGGTCTTTGTGTGTGAAGACGACCTCTGGAGCGTCCCTAAAGAAGGTGGGATTGCCATGCGACTGACTGCCAACTTAGCAGAAGTCTCTCGTCCCTTTCTGTCTCCTGATGGCACAAACTTAGCGTTCATGGGTCGCGAGGAAGGACCGATGGAAGTGTACTGCATGCCTGCGGATGGAGGAGTTGCCAGACGCTTGACCTTTCTCGGTGCTAGGTCAATGGTTGTTGGCTGGAGTCCGGATGGGAAATCAATTATCTTTGCCAGCAATGCCAATCAACCATTCCGGCATATCTTCAACCTCTATGCCATCAGTCCTGAAGGAGGACTACCAGAACCCTTACCTCTGGGTCTAGCACACAGTATTTCCTATGGTTCCAACGGTGGAGTTGTAATTGGCAGGAATACCAGCGACCCAGCACGTTGGAAGCGTTATCGAGGCGGGACTGCTGGCGTAATCTGGATTGACCCAGAAGGGACTGGAGAGTTCCGAAAACTAACCGACCTGAAAGGAAACCTCGCTTCTCCCATGTGGGTAAGTAACAGGATTTGCTTTATCTCCGACCACGAAGGCATCGGTAATCTGTATTCTTGCACTCCTGATGGTGAAGACCTCAAGCGACTGACGAATAGTTCAGAATTCTATGTCCGCAACGCTTCCACGGATGGCCAGACAATTGTCTATCATGCAGGCGGAGAACTGTTCTACTTTGATGTAGAAACCGAAGCAACCCACCAAATTGAGGTTGAAT
>JAIUYC010000947.1 GCA_020216575.1 Coleofasciculus sp. S288
GTTGATCATTAAGGAGTTAAGTTGGAAACTATTGGTTCTGAAATGATGCCACAAAAGGAAATTCAGCGAGTTGGCGTAATTGGTGGGGGGCAGTTGGCATGGATGATGGCGGGCGCAGCGAAATCGTTGGGAATTGAATTAGTCATCCAGACGCCCCATCCTACCGATCCGGCTGTAGCGATCGCATCTGACTCTATTTTTGCACCAATTCATGACGCTACTGCCACAGCCCAATTGGCATCTCGCTGTGATGTCATCACGTTTGAAAACGAATTTATTAACCTCGATGCCTTAATGCCGTTGGCACAGCAGGGTGTCTGCTTTCGCCCCCGCTTGGAAGCCTTAGCGCCTCTATTAGACAAGTATGACCAACGCTCCTATCTAGAGGATATCGGCTTGCCACAACCCAACTTTATGACGCTTGAGGGGGAAATTGGCAACGAGGAATTCATTCATGCTGCATCATTTAGGCAACCCCTAAACCTGAGTAACCTAGAATTCCCCCTTGTCCTGAAAGCACGACGCCACGGTTATGATGGTCAAGGCACTTTTATTATTAAAGACAGCACTAGCTTACAGGAAATCTGGAAAAAACTGGGATACGCACCCGTCCTGCTGGAGGAATTTATTCCCTTTGAGCGGGAATTAGCGGTAATTGCTGCTCGTTCTGTTACTGGCGAGGTTGTTGTTTATCCGGTGGTGGAGACACAGCAGGAAGAACAGGTTTGTCGTAGAGTCCTTGTCCCGGCTGAGATTAGTTCAGCTATTGTAGCGGAGATTGAAGCGATCGCACGCACTCTCTTAAATAGTCTGCAAGCTGTAGGTGTTTTTGGACTTGAGCTATTTCTTACCGCTGATGGCAAGGTGTTAGTGAATGAAGTATCCCCTCGCACCCACAACTCTGGACACTTCACTCTCGATGCTTGTAAAACGTCTCAGTTTGAACAGCAGTTGCGGGCGGTTACGGGGTTACCCTTGGGCAGTCCAGCCCTTAAGTGTGATGCTGCTGTAATGGTAAATCTCTTGGGCTACGAATATTCCCAGAATGACTACCTAGAAAAACGGCAAAAGCTGGCGAGTTTACCCCAAACGTTCGTCCATTGGTACGGGAAAACCGAATCTCGCCCTGGACGCAAGCTGGGACATGTTACGGTGCTGTTAGACTCGAAAGAAAAAGCGGAGGGGCTGACCATCTCCAAAAAAGTCGAATCTCTTTGGTACACCCCTTAATAAGCTTAGGACTTACGCAAATCTATCTTTAAACCGCCATGGGTAGGGGCGCAAGGCCTTGCGCCCCTACCATATATTGCGTCTGTGCGTAAGTCCTGAGCTGTCGCTCACACTGAAGGAATGAAAATCCTTCTCCCCTGACCCCTGACCCTCTATTTTCAGGTTAGGCACCATGAACTTCGTACACAACGAAGTCATGAAAATCGCTCTCTCCGCGTCCCCGCGTCCCCGTGTCCCCGCGTCTATTTTCAAGACAGTGGTCATTTGTGGATAAAGGGTTACAATGTATTTATAGGTTCTACTGGGGCGTTGGTGACTGCCAATAGAGTTTTTTGATCTATGCCTCTATATATAAGGGAACCAAGCGCTCTCGCAGCAGTATACCGGGCATGACCCGGAAACTTTAAGCGAGATCCTAACGGTACCCACCTGGTGAACCCAGGTCATAAACTGAGGTAAGACGGCGTCCTGGGGAACCTACAATACTTAAATCCTCCTGTCTTGAGAGACTGGGGGATTTTTAATTAACAGAATCGCGCAAATCCCTTGAGCAACACAAACGGTATTGTCAATACACCAAGACATTCCAATTTTTTGTTGCCTAGGCATTACTATAATCTAATCTAAATTCAGTTAAATTTGAGATTAGAAAAGTTGTTGTTAGAAACGCTGACTGCTCCAGAATTTCCCGCCGATGTCTTTAGGCTAGCGAATGGGCTGACCGTTATTCATCAGCACCTACCCGCAACCCCAGTCGTTGTGGTGGATGTTTGGGTTCGTGCTGGTGCGATCGCCGAACCCGAAGCATGGTCTGGTATGGCTCACTTCCTGGAACACATGATTTTCAAAGGGACTGAGCGATTAGGAACGGGTGTATTTGACTCTCTGATTGAAAGTCGCGGCGGTGCTGTGAATGCTGCAACAAGCCATGACTATGCTCATTTTTTCATGACCACAGCCGCTCAATACTTAGAAGATACCTTACCTCCTCTCGCTGACCTGCTCTTGCACGCTTCTATTCGTGAGGAGGAATTTGTCCTAGAACGAGAGGTTGTGTTAGAAGAACTTCGTTCCTGCTACGATAATCCCAATTGGATAGGCTTTCAAACTCTCACTGAGAACGTTTATCAGTATCACCCCTACGGACGTTCAGTTCTGGGAATCGAAGAGCTGTTAATGGCTCACTCGCCCGACCAGATGCGCTGCTTCCATCAAGCTCACTACCAGCCGGAAAATATGACCGTGGTCGTTGTCGGTGGAGTTGAGCAAGAATTCGCCTTGAATTTAGTCAACCAATCCTTTCAGTCCTTTCCTGTCCGCACTGAGTGTCCAAAATTTGAAGTTGAGGCAGAACCCCCCATTACAGGAATTCGCCGTCAGGAGGTAAGTTTGCCCCGACTAGAACAAGCACGTTTATTGATGGCGTGGATTGGTCCGGGTGTAGATCAGTTATGGGATGCCTATGGTTTAGATTTACTCTCGGTGCTGATTGCCGATGGACGTTCTTCTCGCTTGGTGCGAGAGTTGCGGGAAGAAATGCAATTAGTGCAGGGTATCAGCAGTACATTCTCACTCCAGCGGGATTCCAGTTTGTTTACAATTAGCGCTTGCTTAGAGCCAGAAAATCTGGAACGAGTGGAAGAGGTAATTTGCGAGCGCCTATTACAATTGCAGAAAGTACCCGTCTCACCCGCAGAACTCAGCCGATGTCAACGCCAACTGTGTAATGACTATACCTTTTCTACTGAAGCAGCTAGCCAGATAGCCGGT
>JAIUYC010000948.1 GCA_020216575.1 Coleofasciculus sp. S288
CTGGTTGACTGACAAATCTCCTGAACACCCGCTGCATCACCAGGAAATCAATTTCCTGGCTCATCGCCAAAGTCATCTAAAGACGACTGGACAAGAGTTTCAGTCTATTTGAATGGACTTGCGCTGGTAGCCCAAAATTTATTTTAGGGCGGGTTAACAACAGAGACATGAGCCTTCCAGAACTTTTGTCAGTCAATCAGGGTGTTGGCTGCTCTTGATTTTCATTTACAAAAGTTTCTTTGAGGATTTTGGGATAGCCATGAAACGTTTTCAAGAACGGCCTCATATTTATACCATATCAAAAAAAAATTATTTTTTTAATGGGATTTTTCTTAGATTCTCCATCTTTTTCTTCTGGAGTTCGATTTTCGGATTCGCAGTCTATATTTTGATAACTTCAGGCTTAATCAAGAAAATAAAAAGCCAATTAGGCTGGCTACCTTTCAAAATAAATAGTGAGTATATTTCTTCTCCAGCAAGTAAAAGAACTCCTACTTCACGTATTGAAGAAACCTCAAAGTATTTGCAGCAAGATTCAGTTCCGCAGCTTTACTATAATGTAAGAGGCTTACCTGACTTGATTTCTAGTGGTACTTTACAAGCTATTGTTAATCAGCTAGTAGAACAGCTTGAGAAAAAAGGTTTCCCAGTAGATAAACTCTCTATTTGTCTAATTAATATTCATGATAAATCAGTAGCTGGGTATCAGATGGATGCAATGCAATATCCGGCAAGTCTTTCTAAACTATTTTGGATGGTTGCATTTTATGCCCAACAGGATGCTGGATTCCTAGCACCTGGAGATATTAGCTCCAAGGATTTAGCTCGCATGATTCAGGATTCAGACAATGAACCTGCAAGTCGCATAGTAGATCAACTTACAGCTACAAAATCTGCTCCAAGTCCCCAGCCAGAGGATTATGGAATTTGGCTTGATAGGCGTATGTGGTTTAATCGTTTTTTTGAAAGAGCGGGCTATAAGAATATAAATGTTAGTCAAAAGAACTTTCCGATTCCCTATTTAGGTTTGACAGAACCTACTGAATTTGATAAACGAATGCAAGTCAGTGATCTAGATCAACCGATACGAAATCAAATAACCGCTTATCAGGTAGCTCGATTATTATATGAAATTGCTGAGGGGAAAGCTGTTTCATCATTGGCAAGTCGAAGTATGTTGCAACTCCTAGAACGAGATTTAAAAATAAGTGCTTGGAAAGGTGTAGAAGATAACGCAATTGAAGGTTTCTTGGGCGAAGGGCTTTCATCAGATAAAGTAGAGTTTGCCTCTAAGGTTGGTTTTACAACTCAATCTCGACAAGAAGTAGCATTAGTACGAACTAAAGATGGCCGCATTGCCTATATACTAGCTATTCTCGCGGAAGACTCGGCCTATGCCAATGATTGGAAAATATTTCCAGCCATTTCGCAGGATGTCTTTACTCAAATGAGTCTAATCTCTTCTAGATAAGAAACTGTTTACAAACAGTTTCTCAAGAGAGTGTTGGCCAACAAAAAACGCTACGCCGAAGCGACCCATCACCAACCATTGCTCCATACCTCCCGTTCCTACCGGATGAAACACCCCTACGACTTCAGCCAGCAACTGGAAGCGATCGCGCAAACGTTCCTGGAAAACGGTCTCACCTGATGCGATTGAATGTATGAGGCAAATGATCCATCCCAATGCCAGGCCCATTCACCATCCCAATGCCACCCCCAATCCACACAACCCCTGTGAACCGGGCGTGGCATTCGGGCCAGAAATAGTGACCAATGGCCAGGATCAATTGCCGAATGCCGCGCCCCTACAACCACGGTTGGTTTTGGGATTGGTGGAGACGATCGCCTTAAATTTCGAATCGGTGACAACCCGATCGGTCAATTGAATCTGACGATCGCCAGGAGTCCCAGTGTGGACATGAGCGAAACGTAAATTCAGGTTGAGAAACGCAAAGATTATTCAACCTGGGGAAATGCATCTTAATAGGTTTGGTAGGCTCAAGATAGGGTAAGCTTCTACCACTTCAACAGACACTACCTGGGAAGTGATGGTGGCTTCATCTACCAACTTACATACCAACAAGTCTACATTGAATCGATATAGCTCCGTTTTTATCTTCTAACCAACTAAAATCCTATTATCCGAAAAGTAATTTCTGGTTTGCTTCTTCGTTGCTGATTTGATCTCTCATTCAAGTATGAAGTCCACTAGCTAAATAAAAATGTGGAGGAAACTTAAATGGAAGTTTTTGATTATGTGATTTTAGGGGCTGGATTGGGTGGTTTGTCAGCCGCCGCTTGTTTAACCCGCCAAGGTTATCGAGTTCTGGTCTTAGAAAAGCATTATCTGCCGGGAGGCTGCTGCCACACCTTTGATTATGGAGAATACCGCTTCTGTGCCGATGTGCATTACATTTCCCAGTGCGGCCCCGGTCAAACTATTGCCCAGTTCTTGAATTACATTGAACGGGATGTTGCCTTCAACAGCCTCGATCCCGATTGCATCGATCGCGTCATCACTCCCTACGCCGACTTCCGAATTCCTCTCGGTTGGGAGAACCTGCGCGATCGCCTGCTGGCCACCTATCCCGAAGAAGCTCCGGCCATTAACCGCTACTGTGACGAAATTAAGCACCTGCATCAGGACATTCATCATTTGGTGCGAGAAGTTCGCTGGTATCACCAGAAGTGGACGGACTGGCTGAAACTGCCCAAATACTGGAACCTGTTCCTGAAACGCAACTGGACCTTACAGGATCTCTATGAGGAAGCGGGTCTTTCCTTGAAACTGCAGGGAATATTAGCGGGACAAAGCGGCGACTACGCCCTGCCGCCTGCGGAAATTGCCCTGCTGACCCATACCTCCCTCGTCTGGGACTATTCCGAAGGGGCTTACTATCCCACCCATCACTTCAAACACTTTGTAGACACGATCGTTGCCGCGATCACCGAGGGTGGGAGTGTGGTGAAACTGTCTACT
>JAIUYC010000949.1 GCA_020216575.1 Coleofasciculus sp. S288
GGACTTACGCACAGACACCACATCTGGTAGGGGCATGGCATGCCATGCCCCTACAATTGATGCTTGAGAGACTTTCTTTGCGTAAGTCCTAACCTGAATGAGCCCTTGCCATCAGCGCTTCGCGTAAAAACTGCATCACTGAGCGTCCTTGACATCGACAAGTCTGAGCAGCACTCAGGCAAAAGCCCCTGTTTTTGATCTGAATCCTTACATTAACTTACCTTCGTCGATTGTCCTTGTTCTTTCCATACCCGAAACCCACCATCTAGGTGAGCCACATTTCGATAGCCCATCTGCTGTAGCGTGTCTGCGGCAAGTGCCGATCGCCCACCTGAAGCGCAATGGAGAATAATACGTCGCTCTGGTGAGAACTCTGAACGATAGTAAGGCGTGTTTGGATCTGCATAAAACTCCAACATGCCGCGAGGCGCATGAATGGCACCTGGAATCACTCCATCCCGCGACCTTTCTTCGGGTTCGCGCAGATCGATCAGTAAAGCACCCGTTTCAATCTCAGCCACAACTTGCTCAACCGATAGATTTTGTACACGGCTTTTTGCCTCTGCAACCAGACTGCCAGCCGACTTTACATTGAGTTGAATCGTACACATTGTTTTTTCCTTCTTGAACTAAACGTTAGGAAAACATTCAACACGAATTGGACAGGCGGATTTGTTGAACCCAACCCCAGTCAATTTGGGTCGAGCAAAAGCTCATGAAGCACTTAACAGCGATATCACAAGCAGCATTGCTCGATTATCAATGACAGAAAACTTTGCTATGGGAGTTGCTAATTGAGCGTCTAGCAGTATGCCTTGCGAGTAAGGCGCTGACAGCTTCTGCCCAAATTCAATTCCCGTAAGTCTATAATTAGCGATCGCTCTTGAACGATCAATGACTAATCCTCTACGATTTTTGACTGAAACCCCAAGCCACTCCCTCTGCTGATTCCCGCTCCATCATAGATGTCCTCTCTGACATACTTCGCGTTATTCGCTTCTCAGGAGCAATCGATCTCCCCACAGAGTTCTCTGCACCCTGGATTATTGAAACTCCGTCATGTTCTGATTTCGCTGACGCAATACAGTCTCCTACAGGGCTTTGAGCTTCTAGATATCCTGTAAGGTTGACCTCGTTATGCTTTTGAGTTGATCCAATAGTTCGCTAGGAAGGTAATTCAACGCGCTACCCTGCCATCCTTTTGCGCCTTTGTATTGCAAACTTCCGCAATAGATATGACCTTTGTGAATGTGCCAGCTACCTGTTGCCTGACTGATTTCATACCCTGCTGCTTTGAGACTTGACACAACAATTGACGTGAGTTGTTTTAGGTTTTTCTGGAGTCCCATGGGCTATTGGTTTGAACTCTACAATTGGTTGTCTCATTTTCTTAATCTAACTTAATGATACAACCATAGGCCTAATTTTCTGTCTATCTCTAGATCCAGGGTGTAGTTACTCAATCCGGAAGTTTTGCCTGTCTGTCAGTGGATTTTCTAGGGCGTCTCGTCACTCAAAGTAAGTACATTTTCCTTGAAAATACTTCATATTCTTGTCATTTAACTCCGATTGTTCTCAAACAGATTGAGGTAAAGCTCAAGGAGATGGGCGATCGCTTTCCAACAAATAGATAGAGTGCTGCAAGCCAGAAAAGTAGAGCGATCTAAAGCCAATTCCCCGCTAAGACGTAAGGTGCCCAGAACACCGAACCTTGGTACTGAGGATTCTGCAAAAGAACTAGCTGGGCGCGCGGAGGGCTTCAGCTTTAGTTCAAAGCAGACGATTGCTGTTGTCGAATTGAGCGAAAGACTTCGCGGTGGATGGGTACAGCTCGCTGAAAGCTTAAGCGCACTGTCACCCACTCGCCGCTAACCCGAATGGCTTCGATTTCATCTGGGCTGATTGTCTTGCACAAGTCCCACGTCAACACGGCAGCGATCGCGTCTCTGTCCTTACGACTTAACGGTACAGTTGTAATCAGTTGGGTTGCTCTGACCATTCTTGGTTAGGGTTGTTTGTTGAGCGGTAAATAGGCCGGGAGCCGGCTCAAAACCGAACCGAGATGCCTCCAACGGACAAGTACATATGTACTATTTTAGGGAGTCTGTAATTAAGAGTCCACCAAATTGCAAAAACTTGCAAACTAAAGTCATAACGATTATGATTTAAGAGTAAGGATTTGGAACACAACCCGCAACTCGCAACATGGTAGAGATAAGAGAAATTCCTCTGGCACAAATTCGCCGCCCCCTGCCGCGAGCAAATGACCCAAATAAGGTAACCACTTTGATGGAGTCGATTAAACAAGAGGGGTTGCGCGAACCCATCGATGTTCTAGAAGTGGATGGGCAGTACTATGGCTTTTCTGGCTGTCACAGATTTGAGGCACATCAACGCTTGGGTAAAGAAACCATTCGTTGCCGAGTTCGCAAAGCACCTCGCTCGGTTTTACAAAGACATTTGGCTTAATCGCATACACTTCTTGCTATGCTCTACTTCCTCCAAAAGGAAGATTCACAGGGAATTGCTACTTACCTAACATCAGAGTCGTGTAGCGACGCACCAATAACGAGTTACTTATTTTTTTCATTCAGGAGAACACCATGCAAACTCAAGACAAAAGCGTAGCCGTTGATATCGGCATCTCAGAAGACAGCCGCAAAGAAATCGCGGATGGGCTTTCTCGCGTCCTAGCGGATACCTACTCGCTGTATCTGAAGACTCACTACTTCCATTGGAACGTCACTGGTCCTATGTTCAATTCTCTGCATCTGATGTTTGAGGAGCAGTATACAGAGTTAGCCACAGCGGTTGATGAAATTGCTGAACGCATCAGAGCACTGGGCGTTTATGCTCCTGGCTCTTACAGCGCATTTGCAGAATTAAGCTCGATTCCAGAAACCCGTGAAGTTCCCTCGGCAGAGGATATGGTTCGTTTGCTGGTAGAAGGCAATGAAGCTGTTGCCAAAACCGCTCGTTCTG
>JAIUYC010000005.1 GCA_020216575.1 Coleofasciculus sp. S288
AGCCTGCCGAAGTGAGTCGAAGCATGGTAGGTAACACGCTATGGGTCTCGCATCCCCGTGTGAAACCTGATAACTGGTCACTGTTCACTGATTTAATGACCTTGTGTTTGTCGCCAGCGACTGCTATCAAAACCACAGAACTTACGCACAGACACCACATCTGGTAGGGGCATGGCATGCCATGCCCCTATCATTGATGCTTGAGAGACTTTCTTTGCGTAAGTCCTGAACCAGAATGAACTTAAAACTCTAAAGTTATACTTGATGTTCTTACAGTCAAGCCCTGACAGCATCAAAAGAAGTGAATATACCGGATGGAGGAATCTAGGACTAGAACATTGGAATTGAGTTGAGCAGCTTATAGCGTTGGGGCAAAAATCTGTGAGACGATAGCCAAGGCGTCTTCTACAGGTTGTCTTAGCGTCACCTGCCCTTCGGCAATCTGTTCTCCTCTGCCTTGCCAAGATCGTTTTCCCTGAGTTCAGTCATCGCATCTTCATATGCCACTGTCACTGTCAAATCATCTGCGTCGGACAAAGATTGTTGCCACGATTGGTCCTGCAACCAGTCACCCAGACGTTCTCAAGGCACTGATTAAAGCCGGTGCCACAACATTGCGACTCAACTTCTCCCACGGCACTCATGAAGATCACCATCGCAGTATTCGCCTGATTCGCCAGACGGCATTTGAACTGGATCAGCCCGTCGGTATTTTACAGGACTTGCAAGGACCGAAGATTCGCTTGGGGCGGTTTGAGAACGGTTCGATTGTACTCAACAAAGGCGATCGTTTTACACTCACCAGCGAACCTGGCCTTGGTACTCAGGACATGAGTTCCGTCACCTACGAACCCTTAGCAGATGAAGTTCCTGAAGGTGCGATCATTCTCTTGGATGACGGCAAAGTTGAGATGAAGGTCGAAGAGATCAACCGCATCAAACGCACCTTGCACTGTCGCGTTGTCGTCGGCGGTACTCTCTCCAACAACAAAGGCGTTAACTTCCCCGGTGTTTACCTCTCCATCAAAGCGCTCACTGACAAAGACCGGCGGGATTTAATGTTCGGTCTGGATCAGGGGGTGGATTGGGTTGCCCTAAGCTTTGTTCGTAACCCTCAAGATATCTTGGAAATTAAAGAACTGATTGCTAGTGCCGGTAAGGACATACCGGTGATTGCCAAGATTGAGAAGCACGAAGCCATTGAAAACATGGAGGCAATTCTCTCCCTGTGTGATGGTGCCATGGTTGCCAGAGGTGATTTAGGCGTGGAACTGCCAGCCGAGGACGTTCCCATCCTGCAAAAGCGGTTGATTGCCACAGCTAACCGATTGGGAATCCCCGTCATTACCGCCACTCAAATGCTGGACAGCATGGTGAACTCGCCTCGACCCACCCGTGCTGAAATTTCCGATGTTGCCAATGCTATCCTCGATGGCACGGATGCCGTGATGCTGTCCAACGAAGCGGCTGTCGGTAAATATCCTGTTGAAGCGGTGGAGACAATGGCACGGATTGCTGTCCGGATCGAGCAGGAACAAATTGTTAACAATGTTAAGGATACGCGGCGATCGATTCCCAACGCCATTTCTCAAGCTGTCGGTCAAATTGCCGAGCAGTTGCAGGCATCAGCGATTATGACGCTGACGAAGACGGGAGCTACGGCGCGGAATGTCTCCAAGTTCCGTCCCAGCACGCCAATTCTAGCCGTTACCCCCCACGTTGATGTGGCACGACGCCTGCAACTGGTGTGGGGCGTCAAACCCTTATTAGTCCTGGATTTACCCTCCACGGGTCAAACCTTCCAAGCAGCAATTAATGTCGCTCAGGAAAAGCATTTGCTTAGGGAAGGAGATTTGGTGGTAATGACGGCAGGTACGCTCCAAGGCATTCCAGGCACAACGGACTTGATTAAGGTAGAAGTCGTGACTGCGGTTCTCGGTCATGGAGTCGGCATCGGTCAAGGTTACGTGAGCAGTCTCGCTCGCGTAGCACACAGTCCAGTGGATATCAATAATTTTAATCCTGGAGAAATTCTCGTAGCTGAGTCAACGAATGCCGACTATGTAGACGCCATGCGTCGGGCGGCTGGGATTATCACCGAGGACGAGAGTATCACCTGCCATGCAGCCGTGATTGGCTTGCGTCTAGGAGTACCCGTGATTGTGGGTATCAAGAACGCCACACAGATTATTCGCGATGGTGCAATCATCTCCCTGGATATCCAACGGGGCTTAGTTTATTCCGGTGCAACCAGCACGAGTCCCGCCACCGGAGTGCTGATGGTATGACATCCTCGCCTATGCTCACCCCATGGAACATTTTAGGAGCATCGTAGGTTGGGTTTCGTTGCCTCGATCCAACCTACCAAGCAACTGCAACAACAATCGCGATCGCTCGAATTTCTATCAAAGTCTCCCGATGAGTTCGTCTGATTCGCGAGCGAGCAATTCATTGACGATCGCCCGATTGTTTTGATAAATTTCCAATCGGATCGTGTTTGGGTCTGAATATCGGAAAGTTACAACATAGGTAACATCTCGCTCTGGGTCAGTAAATCGATATTGTGGTCGGCTCGTTGTACCCATGACCTTGAAACCTGTTAGGTTAATCGTACTACCATCTTTCTGGTTTTTAACGTAGAGGATGTATTGACACTCTCCGGTCTAAAGACGCGGAGATTCTTGGTTCAATGACTCGCCGTTAGACGACAGGATTGCTCCAATCGCCCAAGAGGGCAAATCTCCCCAAGCGTAAGTTCCGGTATGCCCTACCGTACACAGTGCTAATTTCAAGATGTTGATGGCAGCGTTGATGTCTCTATCTTCAACGAATCCGCAATGTGGACATACATGGGTTCTTGTTGATAGGGACTTTTGAACTTTGCTACCGCATTTCGAGCAGTTCTGGCTTGTATTGTAGGGAGGTACGGCAACCGTAACCTTTCCGTATTTAAAGCCAAAGTATTCTAGCCATTGACGGAATGTAGACCATCCAGCATCACTGATTGATTTAGCAAGATGCCGATTCTTAACAAGCCCTTTCACATTTAAGTCTTCATAGGCTATCAAGTCGTTAGACTGAATCACGGAGTACGCGACTCGCTTGCAGTACTCTTTTCGCTGCCTACTTACTCTCAGATGCTTCCGGGCATATCGGTTTCTTGCCTTGTGGTAGTTTTTAGACTGCGGATGAGTACCTTTAATGAACTTCTTGGATTTTTTCCGATTGGCTCGATTGAGTTGCCTCTCCGACTTCCGGTAAAACTGAGGACAGGGTTCTGTGTTGCCTTTGTTGTCGGCAATGAAGAACTTTAGCCCTAAGTCTAAACCTATGGCTTGTCCGGTTGGTTCAGTTTCTATTTGTACTTTCACATCAATCGCAAATTGAGCATAGTATTCGTCAGCCCTGCGGACTAATCTAACTCGCTTAATCTGCTTAATGTCGTAGTAATTAAGATCATAGGTTCCCTTGAGCTTAAGAGTTCCTATGTTTTTCCCATCCCGAAACGTGATAGCCTTCCTATTTCCAGAAAGCTTCCAACCCGATGTTTTATACTCAACTGAGCGACAGTGTTTTTTGAATTTCGGGTATCCTTTTTTACCCTTAATCTTCTTCTTGCAATTGTCGTAAAACCGAGCAATTGCACTCCAAGCTCGTTCTGCTGCAGACTGTCTAGCCATTGAATTAAGTTCATCCGCAAAGGGAAATTCAGATGCTAGTACGGCGCAATATTTGTTGAGGTCATATCTACCTATGCCCCTGTTATCCATCCAGTAGCGGAGACACTTATTCTGGATGAATTGGGAGGTACGAATAGCCTCATCAATCGCTCTGTACTGGGTTTGTTTTCCTTTTACTCGGAACTCGTAAATTATCATGGCTCGACCCTATCCACCTCCATTATTATGTACTATATGCAGACATAAAGTAAACGGCGTTAACAAAACTTAGTCTCGGTGGACTGAAGTCCACCTGCCCTTACCCTTCGGGAAGGCTTCGCCTACATCCCTGGACTAAAGTCACAGGGTTTTCAGGTATGCTCCTTATAAAGAAAGCGATAAAGTGCAAACAATTACTAAGGTGATCGATCTAAGTTTCATGCGGATTTGGTATTATTGCAGCTTGGTCTGATAAACTCGGACGGGTCTGTGAATTCCTTTAAACTGGTACTCTCCCATTACCACCAAGCCTTGCTTTTGCCCAAGCATCTGATAGGTGGCTTCACTCACGACACATTCACCAGGAGGACAAATCGCTTCCATGCGGGAGGCTAGGTTAATCGTTGCGCCTAAGGCAGTATAATCTACCCGTTGAGAACTGCCGACATCTCCAACCACAGCCTTCCCACTGTTGACGGCAATCCGTAATTGTAGCGGCTCCCTCAAAACTCGGTTTGTATTCAGCCTCTCCAGACGGGTTAGCATTCCCCTAGCGGCGACAAAAGCGCGATCGGCATGATCGGGTTGAGGTTCGGGAGCGCCGAAAAATGCCATGATACAATCTCCGATATACTTATCCAAAGTCCCACCGACAGCAAAGACTTCTTGCAGCATTTCCTCGAACAACCCATTGAGCAATTCAGCAAGCTGTACTGGACTTAGCCGTTCCGACAGGGCAGTAAAGCCGACAATATCTGCAAACAGGATGCTGATTTCACCTTCGGCGGGGGGCAGGCGGCCTTCTGCCATGCTGCCTACAGCAATGAGTTGCTGCACGACGGCGGGAGAGTGATAGCGCTCTAGTCTTTGCCGAATCATGGCTTCGCTTCTGAGTTTCTGTGCTAGAAGCCAACGTTGTACGCTAGACGCTACGAGGTTTGCCAAAGCCGAAAAAAAGCTGAGGTCTTCTTCTCCTTCTTCACTCCAATGGTCTGAAGAATGGTGGGCATCGGCATAAAGGACGCCCACGACCTTATTTTCATCCCAGAGAGGGACAGCCATGGCGCTGCGAATTCCTTTATCTAAAATACTCTTTTGCCCCTGAAAACGCTCATCCATCTGGGTATCAGCAGTTTGAACCGCCACCTTTTCTTCAAAGACCTTTTGACAGATGGTGCGGCTAATCCAACTGCCATCACCTACTAGATTCTGCTGTTGAGAAACGTTTCTAGCGGCGGCATTGAGCAATTCAAGCTTGCCCGAACTGCTAACATCGATCAACAATGCCAAACGGTCAATACTCTTGAGATAACGGAAAACAACGTCCTGCACCTTAGAAAAAATTGCTTCTATGGATTCAGCCGCGCTTAGACCCTTAGCTATTTCCACTAGGTCTTTCAGGCGAGCAATGGCTTTTTCCTTGTTGCCGCTCTCCTCTCCCCGACCATTCGCTTGTATCCATTGCTGTTGCAAGTCTTTGACGTTACGCAGGATAGTCAGTCCGTTAGCTTGAGATTGTAAATTGCTCTTATTTGGTTGAGAGGGATCGACTAAAAGAACCCAAAGGCTAATATCCCCTATCCAAATAACGTCGCCGTGATTTACTTTTTGAGGAGAGGATATAGAGCTTTCGTTTAATCGCGTTCCGTTTTTGCTACCCATATCTTCAATAGTCCATACCCCGGAAGGCGTTTTCACAAAGCGGGCATGGTATCGAGAAATTCCCTCAAAAGGTAAGGTTAAGTCGCATTCTGGCAACCGACCGAGCGTGAATTCATCTCGATTCACCGTCACTGTTCTTTGGGTATTTCCCTGTTGTAGGCGTAGTTTGAGTTCAGCCATGACTTTGATTGAGTTGTGAAGCGAAAGGCGGACAAGAAATCCTGAGGCAAGGGGGTTTTCATGGGGTCTAGCCTTACCTCCCCCGTTAGTTATGGCACTGTCCCCGTCATTGGTGCAACCCTGTTAAAATTTACACGCCTGGTTTATCGCTATCGGGGAATTTGGTTGCTGTTAACCGTTGTTGAAATTTATCGCGGTTCTCACATAACTGGAGTACGGGCGGGTTTATCGGATTGATTTTGTGGGAAAGCAGATATCTGGGTAAAATGAGCCCCTACAACTCCTGAATCTAGGTGTACTCCGCTCGCATGAGAATCGCTAAAAATTATAGCGATCGCACTTCGGTAGGTATATCCCCGCGAAAATCCGGACGACACGGCTGTCGCCTGAAGAGTCTATATAGGCCAACGGTTCACTCCAGGGAAACGATATAGCAATACCATGATAGGCACATTACTAGACCAGCGTTACCAGGTGGTCCGGGTATTAGGCGAAGGCGGATTTGGCCATACTTACATAGCCCAAGACACTCGCCGACCTGGCAACCCCACTTGTGTCGTCAAACATCTTAAACCCGCCACGAGCGATCCCGATTTTTTACAAACAGCTAGACGCTTATTCAATAGCGAAGCCGAAACCTTGGAAAAGTTGGGCGCTCACGATCAGATTCCACGGCTACTAGCCTACTTTGAGGAAAACGAAGAGTTCTATCTGGTGGAGGAGTACGTTCCCGGACATCCGCTCAGTGCAGAACTGCAACCCGGTCAGCGGTGGAGTGAAAGCCATGTGCTTAACCTGTTGCAAGAAGTCTTGCCTATCCTGGAATTTGTTCACTCTCAAGGGGTTATCCATCGAGATATCAAGCCCGATAACTTAATCCGTCGTGAGCAGGACAACAAGTTAGTCTTGGTTGACTTCGGTGCGGTGAAGCAAGTCAAGATGCAATCTATCATTGCTCAAGAACCAGTCAACGAAACGGTTGCCATTGGTACTCCAGGCTACATGCCCAGTGAGCAAGGACAGGGCAGACCGCGTCCGAGCAGTGATATTTATGCGCTCGGTATGGTTGGTATTCAAGCCTTAACGGGATGCAATCCCAGGCAATTATCAGAAGACCCTGCAACTGGGGAGATCATCTGGCGAGAGTATGCTCAAGTCAGCGATGGGTTAGCCACTATCCTGACCAAGATGGCACGTCACTACTTTAAATACCGCTACCAGTCAGCAACTGAGGTATTGCAATCACTCCAGCAACTCACCAATCCCAGCACACCCTCGGCGTTGGTTATCGTCACGGGTCAGAAAGTGGGTTCCTACTTCAGAAACAGCTATCTATCTACAGCTAGAGCGCTGCGGCTGCTTCAGTATCAGTTTGCCACTAAGGCGCTTCAGGTGATCGAGCCAATGACCAAGCCCCACATACCACCAGACGGGGCAACGACTCCCGGGGCTACACCACCGTTGGGAGTTCCAACATCCCCATCTACCCATTCGGGTCAAAATACGATTACCATTGCTCCTGCCAACCCCTACGTTTCGTCAGTTGGTTCACCTTACGGCCAGGGTTCGGTTCCCCAATCTTCCAATAAATTGCCTCTGATTCTGGGGACGGGTATCGCTGTTGCTGGAATTGCGATCGCGTTTTATATGACTCGTAAACCAGAGCCTTCTCCTAACGCCAATCGAACGAAAACGGAAGTAACAGCAAATCAACCGAAACCTGAACCCAAGCCGACTTGTGTTGTGGGACGTTCATCCAATATCCGCTCTGCACCTGGGGGAGGGAGAACGGGACAAGTTGCTAAAGCAGGAAGCAAAATAACCATTACCGGACAAGAAAAAAATGGCTGGGCTGAGATTAGCGCTCCGGAGGCAGGCTGGATTTATAAGAGTCGCGCACGCATTACCTGTCCTCCTAGCTGAGCTAAGATCTTGTCGTTAAACTGGAAGCATAGTTCCCATGCCCTAGGCTCTCTAGCTTGTGCTATGTCATTCACCCAGGATGTAGAATCTCCTAATATTACCCAAGACGATGCTATCCAAGACGATATCATCTTCCCGCCTGGTGATTTAGAGAGCAACGAACCTCCTTTGGAAACCTATCTCCACTTACAGCAGATGCTGCTGTTGATTAAATGTTTGGATTGGTGGTGGCGAGAGCGGAATGACTACTTCGCTACGGGGAATTTGACGATTTACTACAGCCCCCAACAGCGCAAGTCAGAAGATTTCCGAGGGCCCGATTTCTTTGTCGTACTAAATACGGAACATAAGCCTCGCAAAAGTTGGGTAGTTTGGGAGGAAAACGGCAAGTATCCCAATGTCATTGTAGAGCTGTTATCGAATTCAACGGCAGCAACAGACCGGGGATTGAAAAAGCAAATTTATCAAGATACCTTTCGCACTCCAGAATACTTCTGGTTTGATCCACAGAGTCTGGAATTTCAAGGGTTTGAGTTAGTGCGGGGGACGTATCGGGAGCTACAACCGAATGAGCAAGGTTGGCTGTGGAGTGAGCAATTAGAACTTCATTTAGGTATTCACGAGCAGAAACTACGCTTTTTCACTCGCGAGGGGCAATTAGTCCCAACACCAGAAGAAGCAGCTATTGCTGAACAACAACGAGCTAACCAAGCTGAGGCGTTATTAGCTCGGTATCGAGAACGCTTTGGGGAGTTTTCAGAAGAGTGATTCTGACTCCTGATTTCACAATGCGATCGCATAATAATCCAACTCTTCTAACCCACGGCTGTAAGGAAGACAAGGGAGACAAGGAAGACAAGAGGGACAAGGGGGATAGTACAGAGAAGGAAAAATATATTTGCTGGCATTGGGATGCTCCCCAAGAGTCGCCTTGGCGATTGCTATAACAAACATATTCCATTTCTTCACCGAGGCTTTAAATTTATTGATTGATATTTTAATAAATTAATGCATATCTTAACCCAGAACTAGTATTGTAAAGTTTCAGTGAATAAATCGTTATTCCGAGCCATCCAACTGAGGGATTAGGAACTTATATTTTCTCCCCAAGTCTCCTAAATTAGTTCAACATTTTCGGGAGAATTCCAAAGGTGAAAACCATGAAAAAAGCAATGGTTGGAGCTGTTTTAGCAGTATTAAGCCTTAGCCTTCCAGCATTTGCCAACACCACCAACAAATTTCAGATTAAAGGGCAAACGGCTGATGCATACTTTTACCAATCTGACGAGTGTAATTACACCAGTGTTGGGATTTTTGCTTCCGATAATGTCAGCAAGAGCAGTTCAGGTATCCCCACTTCGCAGAAGGGAGCCTACGTTCATTACTCTAACTATAATTTCTGTACGGGACAGGGTTCGTATGGTGATGGCTTTGCTCCAGATGTGACATTCACCAGCGACAACTCGCTTAGATCAGCAACATTAAATGGTACTGTCACACTTAATGATTATTCATCAGGAAGTACCAAAACTGTTAACGTGGCGTTGACATGGACAGGTACGGGAGATACGTTCCGTGGCAACAGCCATTCCCACCAACAAGGACCGCGCTTTACATCGAATTATCGATACGTAGGGGCTTATCGTCAGGCGCAAGTTTCAGGGAACGTCACCTTGGATGGTAAAAACCTGATTTCTGGTCTATCCAGCTATGCTTCTCTAAATTCGACTAACAGTGGTTCTGTGGAAATTGTGAGAAAGTAAACCGTAGATAAACAATTCAGAAAACTTCTTTGGTACTCAGTTCGAGCAAGAACTAAACTACCTTATTAATTGGGAAGTAAGTGAAGGAGCGATCGCGTCTCAATGCTGTGTCGAACCCTAACGGTTTAGTATTGGCATTGCCAACTTATACGTCTATGCGATCGCATTCCATTCTATTTGATTGGACTTGAATTGTTTGGAAGTATTTTGGTGGCGATTGCTCTCTCTACAATCACTCTTTAATAATTATAGCGGTTCTCTCTCATTTAAATCAGTGAACAGTGAACAGTGACCGTTCGGACTTCGACGTGAGGCTTCGACTAAGCTCAGCAGCCATCTTTGATGGGAGCCGTTACTACTCAGGTATTAACTGATAACTGATAACTGAAAGGTGAGGCACAACACGATCCCCCTAAATCCCCCTTAAAAAGGGGGACTTGAAGCTCAAGGATGTACCTCACGAGACTATGAAAGGCTATAGCATGCCATTGAGGGCATACAAATGTGTGCGCTGCTACAGAATGGCACAATTATTGGGTTGATCTGTAGGGGTACGACATTGTCGTACCCTTTTTGATTTGGATGAATCACTCTATTCCAGGCGTTGCATTAACAGGTTCCCTCGACTCTGATATGGGAGAATTAACCTGAGCGATCGCAAAACTCATTGCATAACGCCTCCACCTATCAGAGATATAAACATTGACGTACTCCCCTGAGTGAAGTCGAGGGGATTCTTAAAAAGTTGTTACGAGGCGGGCGAGAAAACACGCCTCTCCACTTTTCTTCCTGTCTCTAGAACTCTTAACTAGACTGTTGCCAGTCCCCGTCAGACCGTCTCCACAGGCAATTTCTTTAACGTCTAGGATGCGTCCCACCCCAGACAGTCCACGATTGCGGACAATTTGCGCTGCTGCTACATCGCGATGTGTTGTGTATCCACATTCTGGGCAAGAGTGAACTCTATCTTTTAGTTCTTTCTTACCTGTGTGTGCATCGCATTGAGGGCAAACTTGAGAAGTATAATTTTTGTCCACCTTACCGAAGTACACACCCCGCTTCCAACACACAAACTTCAAGATGGATAAAAACTGACCAAAACCAGCATCTAAAGTATGCTTGCCGAATAGTCCTTTTGCCCATGCACGGAAGTCGATATCTTCAACAAATATCATCCCAGCACCGTCACATAATTTGTGAGCTAGCTTGAAGTGCCAGTCTTTCCTTGTATCACTGATGCGCTGGTGCAACCTGGCAATCTTTCTATTGAGTTTGTGACGATTGTTTGACCCTTTCTTTTTGTGCTTAAGTCTGCGTTGCAGTAATTTCAACTTGCGATGCAGCGAGTTCAAGAATCGAGGTCTATCTATCACATCTCCATCAGATGTTGCCACGAATTTGTCTAGTCCTAAGTCAATACCAACTGGATGACCGTCAGGTATTGTATCAGGGACATTGACATCACACTCCAAGGTCAACATCACAAAATATCCAGATGCTTTACGGACAATCCTTGCTTGTTTGACCATGAAGCCATCTGGAATTTCTCGTGACTTGACATATTCGAGCCACCCCAACTGAGGTAACTTGATTTTATTCCCCTGCAAGAACTGAGATTTACCCAACTGCGGATAAACAAAAGACCGCATCCGGTATCTGTTCTTAAATCGAGGAAATCCCACACGAGAGCGTCCCATATCCAAGAAGGCTGTTTCCAGTTTTCTTAAAACCTGTTGCAGCACTTGAGCGTTGACGGTTTTAAGTTCTGGAAATTTCTCCTTGGCTGCGGTCAGTGTCTTACACTGTTGTGCATAAGTGGGACGAGGTGCATCCACACTCATGATGTACTCAGAGGTAATTGAGCAAGCATTAATCTGACACTTCCGAGAATTCAACCAATCCTTACGCTCACGCAAAGCAAAATTCCAGACTTTGCGACACACCGTTAAAGTATGTTCAATTATCTGGATTTGTTCTGCTGTGGGGATTGCTTTGTACTCGTAAGTCAAACTTAACATTTGCTGCGTCACCTCCTACATTCTTTATACACGATTTTGTAGGATATTTCTGGAAACGAAAGGATTTATCCTTTCTGTCGCTTTCATCCACCTGAGTAGAGCTAGGTGGCTCTCAGCTTCTAGGATGTTTTGGTAGAGCGCACAAATTGCTTTCTGATTTGATAGAGGACTAGCTTATGCATTTGCGTCTTAGAACCCTTGGCCTTGCCACTGCTACTCTCCTGCTTTCTGTCACCTCTCCCTTCTTACCCCCTTCCTTAACTCTCTCGCCTTCAGTCGCAGAGGCACAAACCAATCAAGATCGGAAAACTGAAGCCGATCGCCTCTTGGAAGAAGGGATAGAACTGTATGACAAAATTAATTTAGGAGGCGCACTTGCTAGATTCGAGGAAGCCTTATTAATTTATCAAGAAATAGGCGACAAGGTAGGCGAAGGGACAACCCTCCACCAAATCGGGTTAGTTTACAACAGCAGGAACGAGTATCAGCAGGCGTCGGATTACTACCAACGAGCTTTGGCAGTTCAACGGGACGTGCCTGATGGTGCAGGTGCTAGAGTAACCCTCTACAGAATTGGCAAAATTTACGATAGGCTGGGAGACTATCAGCAGGCGCTCGATTACTACCAGCAAGCTGTAGCCATTCAACAGGAATTGAATGATGATACACAACATAGCGCTGCTTGTCGCGATCGCGCTTGGCAAGGGATAACCTTTGAAGGAATTGGGAAAGTTTACCAACGATTGGCAGACTATCAGCAGTCGCTTGATTCCTATCAGCAAGCCTTAGCAATTCAACAGGAACTGAGTTCTTGCGCTGATAAAGATATACCCCCTTCCTACGCTAGAGGCGCAACCCTCCTCCAAAATACGGGGTTAGTCGCTCAGGAAGTGGGAGAGTATCAGCAGGCGTTGGATTCCTACCAGCAAGCTTTAGCAATTTATCAAGAACTTGACGAGCGTGATGAGCAATGGGGAATCCTCAACCAGATTGGGGTAGTTTACCGCAAAATGGGAGAGTATCAACAAGCGATCGATACCTTCCAAAAAGCACAGAAAATGAACGTCTTCCTTGGTAGTAATTTCGGTCAAGGTGGAGTGTTCAACAATATAGGCTTAGTTTACTACGAGTTAGAAAACTATCAACAGGCGCTTGATTCCTACCAAAAAGCGCTAGCCTTTGCCCAGAACATTGATGATAGGGCGGGTGAAGGAGTAAGTCTCAACAATCTGGGGGGAGTTTACCACAAGTTAGAAAAGTATCAACAAGCGCTAGATTATTACCAACAAGCCTTAGCAATTATGCAGGAAGTGGGCGACAAGAAAGGGGAAGGAGTAACCCTTAACAATATTGGTGCAGTTTACGACAAGCTAGGACAGTATCAGCAGGCGATCGAGTTTTATCAACAAGCATTGGCAATTTTCCAAAAAATGGGTGACAGAGCTTTTGAAGCAGTCACACTCACCAATATTGGGGTAACTTACGACCATCTTGGAGAATCTCATAAGGCACTCGATTACTATCAACAAGCCTTGGTAATTCAGCCGGAAATTGGCAACAAGACAGGTAAAGAAACACCCCCTTTGCCGATTACCTTGAACCTTGAGCCTCTGATTCTTCCAGAGTCCCCGACAGCAGTCAAAGAAGAACAGGAAGTTCAGCTCTATCAAAAAGGAATGCAACTCTCCAAGCGAGGTCAATATCGAGAAGCCCTAGAGACATTCCAGAAAGCCTTGGTGATTGCTAGAGAACTTGGCGATAAGGCGAGGGAATGGAAAAATCTTAACCAAATTGGGCTAGTTTATAACAGCCTAGGTGAGTATAAATTCGCACTGGATTTCTTACAGCAAGCCTTAGCGATTCCCAAACAAGTGTTTGAGAATACAGGCGCAATCCACTACAACATGGGGCTAGTTTACAGTAGCTTGGGAGACTACACCAAAGCTCTAGAATTCTATCAACAAGCCTCAGCACTCGCCCAAAAACGTGGCAATAAGGCAGGAGAAGTGAGAATTCTCAACACGATTGGCAATGTTCATTCCAAGCTAGAACAGTACGAATTAGCGTTGGATTTTTATCAGCAAGCCTTAGCACTCCTCAAAACCGTTGACTTTGAAAAAAAATTGCTGGAAGGAGCAACACTCAATAATATTGCACAAGTTTACAGCAACCAGAAAAAGTACGACTTAGCCTTAGAGTTCTATCAACAAGCTTTAACGATTCAAAAACAATTTGGTTCCAAGGCAGGTGAAGGGGCAATCCTCGACAATATTGGAGAAGCTTACTATCAATTGGGACAGTATCAAACCGCCCTAGGGTATTACCAGCAAGCTTTAGTAATCAGTCAAGAGACGGGTGATCGAGCGAGAGAAGGAGAAAATATGAGTAATATCGGTTACTTACTAGAGAAACAGAACAAACCTGAATTAGCCATTGTTTTCTTCAAACAATCCGTTAACGTCAGAGAAGCAATTCGGGAAAATATCAAGGGACTTCCTCAAGAACAACAGCAATCCTACACCGAAACCATTGCTGAGGATTATCGCCACTTAGCTGACTTATTCTTACAACAAAACCGCATCCTCGAAGCCCAACGAGTCCTCGATTTACTCAAAGTTCAAGAACTCGACGACTATCTGCGTAATGTGCGTGGGAGTAGAGGAACTGCGCAAGGCGTACCAAATCTACCTCCAGAACAACAAATTGAAGAGAGCTACCAAGAAATTATCGACAAAGCGATCGCTATTGGTAAAGAACTCACCCAACTGCGAGAAAAAGGCAACCGCACTCCCCAAGAAGAACAGCGCCTTACCCAACTCGTGAAAGCACAGGAAAAAATTACCGCAGATTTCAATACCTTTATCGAAAGTGACGAAGTATTAGCACTCGTTAACCAACTCACTCCCAAAACACGCAACGCTGATTTAGTAGACGACTTAGAAGGCCTTCTCAGTATCCAAGACAACCTGAAAAATCTGCAACAAAATGCCGTTCTTCTCTACCCTCTCATCCTAGACGATCGCCTCGAACTCGTCCTCACCACTCCCGACTCTCCCCCCATTCGCCGCACTGTTCCAGTTAGCAAAGAGCAACTTTCTAAAACCATCCTCGCCTTCCGCCAAGCCTTACGCAACCGTACATCTG
>JAIUYC010000950.1 GCA_020216575.1 Coleofasciculus sp. S288
CATCTCGCCGCTCTGTGGACGGCTTTTCTCATTCTGGCTTGCAGCATTCCTGAATTCCGAGTTTTTTAATTGACACGGCAATAAGGGTAAGCATAAATACTTACCCTTATTTTTAAGGTAAAACCTTGTAGCAGAAGGCACTCTTTTTCTAACTTTTTTTTAAGATTCGTAACAATAAAGGAGGTATATTTCAGGTTTATCTTGACAATAAGTATCCACTATGTACAATTGAACCGCTACAAACATCAGTCATGAGGAAGAATAAAAAAGCAGGGGAAGTAAAGGGTAAAATCGATACCTTGTCAGATTGCTCGGATTAAGTTGGGGTTTTGGATGTCAAGATCGAAAGCGAAGCCCTAAACGTCTTGAAACGACCATGTCACAACTGCGAGTCTCAATTGCTCAGCACTACCACGATCGCACCAAATACGATCCGGAGACGATCGCCTCAAAAAATAAGACACTGGATTGGGCGAAACAACCCGTACCTTATAAAGAATATAAAGTCGGAACCACCTTTGACTTGAAACCCTATCTCAAAGACGATCCCCTAGCCTTTACAGAGGAACCCGCTAGAACGTGGCACAGGCTGTCGCAGTTGCTAGCGTGCAGCTACGGCTTGACAGCCAAGTTGCCGACAATGCCTCCACTGTATCTCCGGGCTGCTCCGTCCGCTGGCGGATTGTACCCCGCAGAGATCTATTTAATTTCCCGTGGCACTCCCTGCTTACCTCCAGGATTTTACAACTACCAGTGCCGTACCCATTCCCTCATTCATTTTTGGCAAGCGGAGGTTTGGTCTGACTTGCAAAAAGCCTGTTTTGAGCATCCGGCGTTGGAAAGCACAGAACTGGCAATTGTGATTACAGCCGTTTTTTATCGCTCAGCTTGGCGCTACGAAGACAGAGCCTATCGGCGGATTTTTCTAGATACGGGACACCTGTTGGGCAATATTGAACTAGCTGGTGCGCTGGCTGATTACCGCCCTCATTTGATTGGCGGTTTTGCGGATGAGGCGATGAACAATTTACTTTATCTCGAGTCGGAGTTGGAAGGCGCGATCGCAGTCGTTCCTCTGTCTGATCAGCTCAGTGGGCAGTCTCCCTCACCCCTTGGCCCAACAACATTGCCGTCTGCCACACAAACTGACTATCCTGACGTTCCAGATGGAGACTTGCTCGGTTATCTACATCGCGCCACACAAATCGAGGAAAGCAAGACTTGGGAAGACAACGGTGAACCGTCCAGCGATGCAGCGACTGAGGAAGAACTAGAAGATAAGTACAACTTTCCCTTCTGTACGAAAGTCTCAACCGTCACAACACCCATCCATTGGGGAGGGACTCCTCCCAATGGCTTACCCTTAGAAGGACTGGAAAACACTATTCTCAAGCGGCGTTCTACCCGTGCTTACAATGGAGCGAATTTGACACTCGAAGAACTCAAAGCCGTACTGGATTTCACTTACCAACCCCAACACTATATCGCTCAAGGATTAGATGGCTCACCTGATTATTTTGATTTAAATTTAATAGAAACGTTTGTTGCGGTATCAGGGGTGACGAACTTAGAGGAAGGCTGTTACTATTACGCACCAAAAGCGCAAGAGTTACGACAGATTCGATTTAAAAACTTCAGGCGGGAATTGCATTACTTGTGTCTGGGACAGGAGTTGGGGCGAGATGCAGGGGCGGTGGTGTTTCACACGGCTGACTTGAAGAAAGCTGTGGCAAAACAAGGCGATCGCGCCTACCGTTACCTCCACATGGATGCAGGGCATCTGGGACAACGCATGAATTTGGCGGCAATCCACCTCGATTTAGGGGTAAGCGGCATTGGTGGCTTCTTTGATGACCAAGTGAATGAAGTTTTGGGTATCCCAACCGATGAGGCAGTTCTCTATATCACCACTCTGGGACGTCCGAGAAGAGGTTAGCGTGAAATCCCTGCTAAACGTGAAAATCTCTTCACAGCAGAACACGTTAACGAAAATTTCGCGGAAAATATGAACAGGGTGCGTCGGATAGGAGCCGACTTATACGAGTGCAATCAACGAAAAGCCACATCAATCAAGCTCAATGAATGTTTTTAGCTAACACATTTGAAAAAGGGCAAGTAAATAAAGAGTTATGAGTACGGTTCTGGTGGTGGAAGATAGTCCCACTCAGCGGGAGCTGATCTCAGGCGTTCTCAAAGGGAGTGGACTGAGCGTTATTGTTGCGTGTGATGGGGTCGAAGCGCTAGAGCAAGTTCAGGGTCATCTTCCTGATATCGTAGTTCTGGACATTGTTATGCCCCGGATGAATGGCTACGAAGTATGCCGTCGGCTCAAAGCCAATGCGAAAACTCAGAGTTTAGCGGTGGTGATGTGTTCGGCAAAGAAGGAGGAATTTGACCGTTACTGGGGGATGCGGCAAGGAGCTGATGCCTATATTTGCAAGCCCTTCCACCCCCAAGAGCTACTCGTCACTGTTAAGCAGCTTCTGCGAAGGTAGCAGGTAGCAGCTCCAAACGTTCAAGTTAAAGCAAGGGCAGCTCCTCTGAGAAGCCTTCAATAAGGGTTCGTACTCGTTCGGCAAAAACTCCTCACCCTATTCTTCTTCAAAATTGATCGCAGAAGAGCGATCGCTCTTTTGCCTACTAAGGAGAAGACGCGATCGCATAACTTCTAAAATGCGGAAATTCTCAAATTTAGCCAGGAGCGAGTTAAGGGAGTTTGGAAAGGAGTTGGATAAGCCAGGGTGCCGTGAAGAGTAGGGCGATATCTATAACGGTGATGGTTGCAAATCGAATCTTTTGAGTATTCATGATGCCCCCTAGATGTTGATAACCACTGGTTGTAGATGTTCTCACAATATTACTAACAACAGTAATTGCACTTCATCAGTTTAGCTCACTAAGATTGGTGATTTTAGACAACAATCTTTGTGATTTCAATCAATAAATGATGATAGTTACTGAAGAAAATATCCGTATTTTT
>JAIUYC010000951.1 GCA_020216575.1 Coleofasciculus sp. S288
ATTTCAAGTTCCAACCCTTTTGAATCGACGGCTCGGGTACAGCGAGGGGCATCAGACCGGCAGCTTCGTTAGTCAGATACATCTGTTTGCGGTCGTCCTCTAGTAACCAATCGTCCACCCCAGATAGCCCCTAAAGCTTTTACTGGGGAAGCTCAACGGCTACACAGAGAATCTTTGTTAATACTGATTTCAGGAACAGTGTGTGATGCTATAAGTTTAAGTCTTAATAACGCTATAAGCAGATTTAGTCTAGAATTCCCTGGCGATCGCTAGCGATTTATAAATGACTTGGTGTAGACCCAAATGCCCAAATGGAAACTTTCTACGGAGTTCACCTTTGATGCCGCCCACTTCATCCGAGACTATGACGGTCCCTGTGGGCGGATGCATGGGCATACCTACCGAGTACAGATTGAGGCAACCTCTAGCCAGCTTCATGCCTCAGAGTACTGTCCTCATCCCGTCATGGTGGCTGACTTCCGCATGCTGCGTTGGGCAAAGCAAGATCTGCTGAAAGGCGGGCTTGACCATTCAGCTAACCCGTCTAATCTGTCATGGGCAGAGGATCACGCTGCCCAAATTCCAACCGATGTGGTCAAACTTCTACAACCGGAATGGGGTACACCTGATAGCTACTCGCTCATCTTTGAGTATGTTCTCAGTCACCCGGAGTGGCGAATCAGCTTACAAACCCATAAATTCACCAACATTCGATAAGGAGTGAACTGATGAATACCCCCAAAGCAGTTGTTTTATTGTCTGGTGGTCTAGATTCGGCAACCTCTGCGGCTCAGGCGATCGCCGATGGCTACGAACTAATTGCCCTGTCGCTCCACTACGGTCAACGGCACGATCGTGAACTGGTTGCCGCCAAACGGGTCGCTGAGCATTTGGGGATCAAGGAACACTTTGTGGTAGATGTGAACCTGGCGCAGTGGGGCGGTTCTGCCCTCACTGACCAAACCGTAGAAGTGCCTACCGATGGTGTGCAACCTGGAGTCATACCTGTCACTTATGTACCAGGGCGGAATACGGTTTTTCTAGCGATCGCCCTCTCGCTAGCGGAAGCCAAAGGAGCCGAGGCAATTTATTTGGGAATCAACGCAGTGGACTACTCCGGCTATCCTGACTGCCGACCGGAGTATCTGGAAGCTGTTCAGCACCTCGCCACTCTTTCCTCCAAAACCGGACTGGAAGGTAAAGCTCCCAAGCTTGTCGCGCCCTTGGTGATGGATTCGAAGGTGGACATTGTGCATCGGGCTTTGCGGTTAGGAGTGCCTATTGCACTGACGTGGTCTTGCTATCAAGGACAAGCAGAACCTTGTGGATTGTGTGACTCATGCCGGATTCGAGATCAGGCTTTAATTGACGCGGGTAGACCTGATCTGGCAACGTTAGTAGGTCGTGAGTTGTATGAGCAGGAAGCCGAATGCCTTATCCCCGTGTCTTAGTTATTACGTCCTGCACTGGGAAGAAGCAGTCTAAACCCGAGAATCAACTGGTCTTGGCAGACTTTAAGAATGCCGATCGCCTACAGAAACGGGAAGCTGAATTAGCTGATTTCTCTACCACTGCCGGAGCGATGTATACCGGGATGCAGCATCTCCGACTGATGGAAGGGGTGCTGCAGTTGCGTGGTGCATTGGGACAAAATGCTGTGGATCTCAGTATCCTATCGGCAGGGTATGGGTTGATTGAAGAGGACAGGTTGATTGTCCCCTACGAGGTCACCTTCAACGGCATGAAGGGGCATGAGGTGGATGGTTGGGCACGATCGCTCGGATTGCACGATGCATTTGAGAAAGCGATCGCCCCTTATGACCTCATCTTCTTATTGCTGGGAGAGAACTATCTGCGATCGCTGACACTGCCTGTCGAAACCAGACCTGATCAGACGTTAGTATTTCTGGCATCTTACAGTAGTACTCGATTTATCAGGACTTTAGCAGCGAAGACGTTTATATTGCCGTTATCAAATGCTGATGCAAAACGTTATCGCTATGGATTGGTTGGGCTAAAGGGGTTTCTGTTCAAACGATTTGCAGAAGTAGTCTGTAAGGACGCTGAATTATTAAAAGCGGTTTATGAGGAGCCGACCGTCTTTCAGGAAGTGATCGACCAGCAGGAGACCCAGTTAGAGTTGACATTGGGGGTGTCTGTCTCTGCGGCTAAAAAGGCGTCTAAACAAGTCATTAAGCCCCCAGCAGAGGACTACCTAGCTATTCCTCCCTGCCCACCAGCACCTAATGTTCACTATAGCCCTACGAAGTAGGGCTATAGTGAACATTTGAGGGAAATCGCCCCTGATTAAAAAAACTAAATCCGATCGCTCAAGCCTCTCAACCTCTAACCCGCGATCGCCATAGATAAAGTCAACGATCGCCCCCCGAAAACTCATCCATCTGGTGCGATCGCCCCTGATCATTGAAATCAGGCTATCATTTTTAACTATCTGCTCAAGGCAAGCAACGACCATGATTGTTACAGTATCTCAACCCATTACCCTGGAAGAGTTTCTCAAACTCCCTGAAACCAAACCAGCCAATGAATATATTGATGGTGAAATCATCCAAAAACCAATGCCCAAAGGAAGACATAGTAGTTTACAAAGTGAGCTTTGCACCCATGTCAATCAAGCTGCAAAGACTCAAAAAATTGCCTATGCCTTTCCAGAACTAAGGTGTACATTTGGTGGTCGTTCCATCGTTCCAGATATAGCCGTATTTCAATGGCAGCACATTCCTTTCAGCGCCGAAGGGCAAATCCTGGACGACTTTAATTTGCCTCCAGATTGGACCATTGAGATTCTCTCTCCCGAGCAGAAACCCAACAAGGTGATTGGTAATATTCTCCACTGTCTTAAATATGGATGTCGATTGGGATGGTTTATCGATCCAGATGATGGCAGTGTGTTGGCATTTTTACCCGGTCAACAACCTGAATTGATGCAAGGGAGCGATCGTCTACCAGTACTTGAAGA
>JAIUYC010000006.1 GCA_020216575.1 Coleofasciculus sp. S288
GGCGAAATTTGTTGATGATTTAGACTGTCGAGCGAGTGGAATCTTGCTTAAGATCGGTAATTGGGTAACCTCTTCAAGTTCCTCAACCGTGTAAAAGATATCGCGGAATTTCTCGTAGAGTAATGCTGTCCCTAGACCCAACAATAACCCTGCTGCCACTCCCATCATTAAGTTTTTATCAGAGGAACTCGACATTGGTATGGGATTCCCGTTAGCGTCACGGGGAATCTCAGGCGGGGAAATTAACTCCCAAGGCACTGTATCCTGAGCTGCCTCGACTCTCAAAGTTTCTCTCTGACTCAAGAGTTGTTTGAGAGTCTGGTTGGTAAGTTCTAACTGCTGCTGCGTAATATTGTATTGATTGGCGATCGCTGGAAATTGTTGGGCTTGTCGCTCGAAATACCTTTGGGTCTGGATCAGTTGTTGATTGCGAACTTCTAGCACCTGAATTTGATTCTTAGTATCTGCCAGGTGCTTGATCAACTCTTGACGGGTCGAATTTTGAAAGTTCAGCACTTGGGAATTGCTGGTTGTACTAGCTGAGTTGTCCCCCAAAATTCTTTGGAGTTCCCCATCGAGTAAATTTTGTAAGTTCTGTTTTTTCTCTTCTAGCGCTTGAATCTGGGGAGCCTCAGGCTCAAAGCGAGCCGATTCTGTAGCAATCTGACTTTCAATCTCTTTCAGGTCTTCCCGTAACTTCTGATAGCTAGGGTCTTCGCTAACTGTTGAGGCGTTAATCGCCTCATCCAGGGTTAATTTCAATTGTCCTTGTAAGTTATTAGCCAGTGCATTTAGTTCCTGGAGTTGTCGTTTTGCTGCTATTTTCTCATCATTGATTTGACGCAATTTCGCGAACAATTCTTCACCCGTTTTTTGAGGGTCAATAATATTAAATTGTTCTTGCATTGCCTGGAGTTGCTTCCTGGAGCTATCCACTCTTTTTTGCAATTCTGGAACTTGTTCTTCAATAAATTTAACGCCCTCACCAATACGAGTTTTACGTTCCTCAAGGCTATATTTTAAATAGGCTTGGGCTGCTGCATCCAACACTATTTTCGCGAGTTCGGGGTCTGAATTCTGATAAGTAACCTGTATAATGCTAGTTTCTCCAGACTGACCCCGAGCAGTTCCTTCTTTCACCAATCGTTCAACCGTGAAGGAATCTTGCAATTCAATCGATTTAAACGTTGGATATTTTTCTTTTATTTTATTTATAATATTAGTCCGCATTTTAGCGCTATTTAAAATTTCCAAAATAGTGGAATAATCTAGTTCAAAAACCTTATCATTCGTCTTTTGCTCATTACGAGCCAGTCTACTTGGTTCAGAAAGTTTGGCGGCGGATGTGACTGGCTCGACTAAAAGTTGAAAGCTACCTTGATATACGGATGGCGGCGGTTTCGGACCGAAAGAAGTGGCAGCAGCCGTTGTCATTGCTGTAATGCCAGCGATTAAGATGGCTTTCCGCTTGATAGTCCTCAAATACGGACGCAAATTTAATCCTTTTTGAGGCGGCGGGCTAGACTCAATTTCAGTATCTGATGAGAGTTGTAATTGTTTATCTAGTTGACTCGGTGATAAAACTTGGTAGACCTGCCCATTATTCTGATTCATTTTCCTCTATTTCCAGCGGCTTTTTAGTTAAAATCTACTCTCCCGGATATCGGGACAGAATGTAGTTTTTGATACAAAAAACTGAATACGAGTTGTTGATTTAGGAGGAAGTCCAAACGCCCATCGGGTTGCCGCGATCGCGGCAAAAGCAAGACAAGCAGTGTGTCATAACTAGTAGGTGAGAGATCGCCTCACGGTCGGTCATGCTCTCTTGCATAGCTGCTTGGTGGCAGACTCGATCTCCGACGGCAATAGGGTATAGAAAGGCAAGGTGGAGGAATCAAGCATTGACAAAGCCTTTTCCAAACATAGCCCCAAATGTTAAGAGTTATTGCCAACCCCTCGTCAATAGGACAGTAGTTGAGGATACTAACGAGCGTAGCTTCATATAAACTTCACAGAATAAAGTATCATTGTTATAGAAGCTTCATAAAGTTGCCCTTGTAGAAAGGTCAGTGCCAGATAGACAAAAGTTCGTAAGTCCTTTAGTCCATAAGAACGAAAGTCTACTGTCGTTCAGTGTTCCAATTCTGGAGAGTTTTGTCCATTCAAGATTGCCAAGTTAAGGGCGAACTTAACTTGATGGTGTCAAACATCAAGTTGAATCTCGACGTTGGAACGGCTGACATAGCCGATTTTGAGCAGATGGAGTACAAGACGGGTATGAGGTTTACGATATCTTGTGTCCCTGCTATCTGGTGTAAGCCACTGAAAACCGCTATAATTTCCGTTTAAATAAGGAGTCAGTGAAGCCTTAGCCCACAAGGGACGAGGTAAGGCTAGTAGCTACTCGTTAGTGGTTAGTGGGAACCAAGAAGAGTATTCAACCCAAGAATTCAAAGAATCCCCCATCAGCTATTAACCAGTACCCACTAAAGATAGGCGACGGCTTTCCTGCTCACCCTGCGTAGAAGGATAAGCCTTCAAGACCCGCCAGGTTGTGAAGCAGGAAGCAGCGCTCAGGGTTGTGAGAGGGGAAATGAACCCACTCTCAAAGCCTTCCACCTATAACTATAAGTGGGGAAGAGAGATTCACAGGTATAAGTTTTTTATAAGCTGCCAGAAGACTCTGGCTCGTTAAAAAGCTTAAATTAGTTCTTAACTCCCTAATCTTGGCTAGCGAAAAACAGAGCGACTTGGAATACTTGTCAATGAAAAGACCACCGCTTAGTGATCAAATCGCCGTGAAAGGAGCAACGGCACGAGCCATCGATACTTAATGCTAAGCAGATATGGCTTGACGATTCAGGGTTTCTTTCACTAAGTGTTGATAGTCACTTCAGGCAATTGATTTTGGATTTTAGATTTGCAATGCAAGGCTTGAACCTAACCTCTTGAGTCGAGGCATCGACCCACAAGTTCTTTTAATTCAAAATCCAAAATCTAAAATTGACAATCAGGGCTAATACTCTCTAACATTTTGCGATTTAAGGATTAGAGCCGTCTTAATAGTTCAATCGCAACCAACTTATGACTCCAATAGTTGCGAACTCTGTCATGATTGCAAACTCAACTGACGGAGTGAATTCACCTATCCAAACTTTGAGACTTAAGCCAAATGAACAACACAGCTCAAATGATATTGCTTGACAACAAACCCGTTTTGCCAATTTCACACTACCTAACAGGTGTTGAAGCTATAGACTTTCAAGAAAAGTATCAGCAGCTTCTACAGGATTATCCTCTTCCTAGACAAATTATTTGTGATTTCAGCCAAACTAAGTTTATTGATAGTAGTGGGATTGGCGCACTGGTTAGAAGCTACAAGATGGCTCGTGAGAAAGGAGTAGAACTGATACTCAGAGGAGTGCAGCCTCAGGTCATGTTGGCGCTGGACATAGTGGGTCTTAGTAGGGTTTTCACCTTTGAAACACTCGCTGAAAACGAGGAGTGATCAAAATGAACAATACAGCTCAGATGATAGTTGTTAAAAATCAAGGCGTTTTGCCAATTTCACCTTACCTAACGGGTATTGAAGCTGTAAATTTCCAAGAAGATTGCCAGCAGTTTCTAAAAGACCATGCTCTGCCTACACAAATCATTTGTGATTTTAGCCAAACCAAATTCATTGATAGTAGTGGAATTGGTGCACTGGTTAAAAACTACAAGATGGCTCGTGAGAAAGGGGTAGAACTGATACTCAGAGGAGTGCGTCCTCAGGTCATGTTAGCGTTAGAGATGGCTGGTCTTAGCAAGGTTTTGACCTTTGACTCACTTGCTGAAAACACCGCAACAGCTTTTGATAACTCAGAAAATCAGCTACCAATAACCCACCCTTCTGTACGGTCTAAGTTGAAGCGAGTTATCGATATTGTAGGAGGAATTATCGGGTTAGGGATTACGGCGCTTGTCTTTATTCCTATTGCTGTTGCAATTAAACTGGATAGCCCTGGCCCTATTTTCTTTAGCCAAATCCGCTGCGGATGGCTGGGAAGGCGCTTTCGGATTTGGAAATTCCGCTCAATGTGCGTTAATGCCGAAGCCCTAAAAGAGCGTATCCAGAATCAAGCTAGTGGTGCGATTTTTAAAAACGATAATGACCCCAGAATCACGCGAGTCGGTCGTTTTTTGCGGCGAACTAGCCTTGATGAATTGCCTCAATTCTGGAATGTCATTAAAGGAGAGATGAGCCTGGTGGGAACTCGGCCGCCGACCCCTAATGAAGTCGAAATTTATGAAGTACCGGAGTGGCAACGCTTAAATGTTAAGCCGGGTATAACTGGCGAGTGGCAGGTCAATGGGCGATCGCAAGTCCGCGATTTTGAAGACATCATTCGGCTGGATTTACGCTACCAACGGGATTGGAGCTTCCTCTATGACTTAAAGCTCATCCTCAAAACTGTCCTGGTGTTATTCAGCAAAAATAGCGGTGCTGTTTGAAGAAATCTGAAACTCGTTCTGATTTCTAACATCTAATTGAGCTGCATCGATCGTGTTTTTTGCGCTTGAGATTTAGACAATCTACTTGATTCAGTTCCTGGGAAGGCTCGGCTTTGAGGAGTTAAGGAATAAAAGGGAGATTCATTGTGTTCACTAATCAACTGGGGTTCTCACTCATTGAGCTTGCCCTGTTTGTAATCGCACTGGGATTACTCATTCCCATCACAGTTCTTTTTGTTGAATGCAGTACAGCATTATTACCGAGTCGCTTTAACACATTGAAGGTTAAGGGAGAGCGGCCTAGGGTTGCTGTTTTGATGCCAGCTCATAATGAAGCGTTAGGAATTAGTGCAACGCTACAGACGATAACAACCCAGTTAACCCACCAAGATCGGTTAATCGTCATTGCTGATAATTGCACAGATGAAACAGCCGCGATCGCAAAGGGCTTTGGCGCAACAGTGCTTGAACGCCACGATCTTCATCGCAGGGGTAAGGGATATGCGTTGGACTATGGCCTGCGGTTTATGGAGGCAGATCCGCCGGACGTTGTTGTCATGATGGATGCCGACTGTATTGTTCATCAAGGTGCGATCGAGCGGATTGCCTGCGTTGCCTCTGCTCTAAGACGGCCTGTTCAGGCTAACTACCGCATGGCACCACCTGCTAACCCAGAACCGAAGGATTTGATTTCAGCATTGGCTGTTATAGTCAACAACTTGGTTCGTCCGACTGGATTAGCGAGGCTCGGTTGGCCTTGCCCACTACAAGGTACAGGTATGGCCTTTCCTTGGGCAATCATTCGCGAAGTGCCTCTAGCAAGTGGCAATCTCGTCGAGGATCTAAAGTTGGGGCTAGATTTGACGATCGCTGGACACCCTCCAGTATTTTGCCCAGATGCCAAAGTGACAGCCGTTTTACCCCAACAGCAGGCAGCTAAGGAACAAAGGACGCGATGGGAGCATGGCTCATTGCAGACTTTATTGACCCAAGTTCCTCGGCTGTTCAAATTGTTTGTTCGTCAAAAACGTTTTGAGCTGTTAGCCAGCGCTTTGGACTTGAGTATACCGCCGCTTTCACTATTAGTCATGCTCTGGGCATCTGCCATGGGGGGAGCATTACTAGCCGGAGTATTAGGAGCTGCATGGATACCAGCGATCGTATTAGCCATTGCAGGATTCCTGATCATTGTTTCAATTGTTGGAGCTTGGGCTAAGTACGGACGTGGTTACATGCCGATACAAACACTTTTGGCTGTACCTATTTACATTCTGTGGAAAATCCCTCTCTATCTGATGTTTCTGGTACGACCTGAAACCAAGTGGATTAGAACCCGACGGAATGCCGTTAATGTTCTCAGTTCTCAATGAATAGCTTAAGCAGTGTACCCGATCTTCCTCTCCTCAATTTGACATAACCACTCAACTTACCGTAGTTTGCATAGGAAACTCCCCATGAAAGTTCTATTGGTTTGCTCCACCGGTGGTCATTTTAAAGCTTTACGACAGTTACATCCGTTTTGGAAAAACCACGATTACTGTTGGGTAACCTTCCGTACCGCTCCCACTGAAGCAGCCCTTAAAGAAGATCGGGTTTACTGGGCTTGGAGTCCCACGAATCGGAATTTGCCTAACTTGATCCGCAATTTCTTACTGGCTTGGAAAGTGGTAGCACGGGAGCGTCCCGATTTAGTTCTTTCCACAGGAGCGGGAGTCGCAGTCCCGTTTCTGATACTGGCTAAAGTCTTTGGAAGCCAAACCGTTTTTGTCGAATCGATTACGCGGGTAGAACAACTGAGCTTGTCAGCTCGGCTAGTCCTTCCATTTCTAGATGCTCTCTACGTTCATTGGAGACAACTTCAAACCAATCACCCTAAAGTCGAACTCATTGTTTCTCAGCTCTAGTTTTTTTGGAGGGTGCAGTTCATGATTTTAGTCACAGTGGGTACGGAAAAGTTTCCCTTCGATCGCCTCATGCGGTGGCTCGATGCACTCATCAGGCAGGGTTTTTTGCAGGTAGAACAAGAAGATATCGTAGTCCAGTACGGTACTTGTAGATTTTTGCCGGGAGGTGTGAAAGTCTACTCGCTTTTACCAGAAGCTCAATTCCGACAATTAATCAACCAATCACGCCTGATAATCGCTCACTGCGGAGAGGGAACGATTAATCTTCTGGACGAAATTTCTACACCCTATATCTTGGTTCCCCGCAGTTGCCGCTTTAAAGAGCATGTAGATGACCATCAAGTTGAACTGGCAGTTGCCTTAAGCCGGATAGGTATTCCCATTGCCTGGTCACCAGGAGATTTAGTCCGATTCCTCACATCACCTCAGTACGCTCCCTGCTCAGCAGCGCCAGAATCAAAAATTGTTTCTCTCTGCCAGCGTCTAGAAGACCGCTTTGGTCGCCTTAATCCCTGAAAATTGAAAGAATTGTTTCTTTGTACTTACTTTAATCAGAAACATGTCAACAGTTACAGTGAGTGAACTTCAAATTACAAACCTCAATCAATCGTATTTGATTCAGGTACCAATTAGTTTGAATACCAGTGAGGTTTCTGCTTTCCAGCAAACGTTCAATCACCTTTGCAAAAGACAGTCTACTAACATCAGTATCGTTCTGGATTTCAGTCAAACTGAGTTCATTGAGAGTAGGGGAATTGGCGTTTTATTGGATAGTGTGAAAGTAGCCAAAAACGAAGGAATTAATTTAGTATTTTGGAGCGTTTCTCCTCAAATTAAGATGCAACTATCGTCTGCTAATCCGGAATTTCTGCCCAGCATAGATCCAGGTACAGAGCCTATTCTCATCAACTCCAAACAGAACAGAAGATTAACGCAGGAACTCAAGCCCATGATTAAATTAATTGTCAACCAATTTAATTTGAATAGCAGTAACGTAATGGGAATTAAGAGACTGTATTCTTAGTTTTTTTCTACCTTCTCGCCAGAGACTATTAGGACAATAGGAAAATTACCGTTTTGGCTCCCCCATACTTGGAGTGATAATTAAGATGAATATTGTGAAAGCATTATTTCACAAAGCTTTCAGTGGAATTTTTGAGTAATCCATCAGTATTAGGGGTGCTTTTACACAATTACTGGAGAGCCAGAATTGAAAGAGATACGTTTTTTCGTGACCCAAAAAAATGGGGATAAATACGTAGTTGTCAAGGGAGCCTTGCCGAAATCTATAAAACTTCAGTTCAAGGTTCTTTGCGTACAAAAAGATTTGGAGATGAGTGCCGTTCTAGAGGAGTTGATCGAAAAATGGATACAAGCGGATGGACCTGTGTATCACTCCTCTGTTGATTTATCTGACGAAAACTCTGAGGATGTTAAGGCATACGTCCCAAAATCCCTAAAACTTCATTTCAAAACCCTATGTACGCTAAAACAAGTCAAGATGCGTTCAGTTCTTTATGAACTCGTTCATGAATGGGTAAAGGTGCAATCAAAAGAGGTAAGTAGTGCAGGAAAATAAACAGGTGTTCTGAGCTGCGCTTGAACTTGGCAAGCCGCCTAGCAGAACGATAACTCAGTGGTTAGACGGGAGACAAGCGACGCTTGCCTCCCTAAAAATTCCTTGAAAATAGAGAAAAGAAAAGTTGCGCTTTTCCTTTCTCTGTGTCGTAGGCAGTGGCAAAGACAGCCTAGTGGTTCATCGCACTAATTTGAAAGATAGGATTGACCCAATTAAGCTGGTTTCAGCCTCAATTAACCCATTAGAACTAAGTAGGTAGGCACAAATAAACGATGGTATGGAAACAAATGTTAAGAGACTAAAATCCTCTTCCCTTCTGCCCGATTGGTGAGCCTGTCGAACCACTGCCTTCTGCCTTGTCTCAACGACAAATATTAATGCCGACCTACTTAATGCGATGAACCACTAGTAGGGACAGCCACTGCTGATAGTAATCAAAATGCACGGCATAATGACGTAATATAGTTTCCCAAAAAAGTAGGAAAAGTAGGAAAAGTAGGAAAAGCATAAGAAACAGAAGAAGAAAGAGTAGGAAGAGTAGGTAAATTGCTATTCTTTGTTTACATCAAAGAATTTTTTTGCTACTAAATATAACTAACTGTAGATCAGATATCAAAATGACAAGGAATTGGAAATGCTGTCTAGTAAATTGTAAACGTTGATACGAAAATATATAGAAGATATTTTCGATAAATATTCGAGGAGATTTTGAAGTTGGCTTAAGGTGTTTTTGGATAACTCTTAATTTAAGATAAGCGTGGCTAATAACATTCTGAAGAGTTAGTTATAAATTCATCCACAGCTACTGATGTCATTCCTATAAGAGACTTGTTTGTGAGGAGAAGCAATGAATATGTCGAATTCAAAACGCAAACGTGGTGTTGTCCTCACCCCTGAAGGATGGCAAAAACTTCAGAGAGCCAAACTTGAGTTGGAAGTTAAAGAAAACTTCGGAGACAGGTACACTATTGAAGAATTAAGTGAACGCGCTGGATTAAACCCGGGGACAGTTGGGAAAATACTGGCTCGATCAGAAGGGGTTGACAAACGAACACTCGATCTGTTTTTCAAAATTTTTAATTTAGAACTGAGTAAAGATTGCTATTCCAACTCAGACCCTAATAAACGACAAGATTGGGGAGAAGCGATTAGTGTATCAGCATTCTATGGCCGTACAGAAGAGCTTGCCACATTAGAGCAATGGATTCTTAGCGATTCCCTACGGGAAGGGCTACACCCAACACGCTGCCGATTAGTGACACTGTTGGGAATGGGGGGGATTGGTAAAACAGCTCTGTCTGTCAAGCTTGCCGAACAGATTCAAGATAAATTTGAGTATGTCATTTGGCGATCGCTACGAGACGCTCCACCCGTTCAAGCTATGTTGGCTAACCTGATTCAATCTCTGTCCGACCAGCAGGAAACAGAAGCTGACTTACCAGAACGAGTCGGTGACAGAATATCGCGATTGCTTGATTATCTACAAAGGCATCGCTGTTTGCTGGTACTCGATAATGTAGAGTCTGTTCTGCGTAGTGGTAGTCGAGTTGGACAATATCGAGAGGGATATGAGGGGTATGGTGAACTTCTCAGGCGAGTAGGAGAAGCAACTCACCAAAGCTGCTTGCTGCTTACAACACGGGAAAAACCGAAAGAAGTGGCGTCACTCGAAGGAGATGCACTACCCGTTCGCTCCTTACGACTAAGCGGTTTAAAGAAGGTGGACGGACAAAAAATTTTTAGAGTCAAGGGACTTTTGGGTTCAGACTCCGACATGAAAACACTGGTCGAACACTATGCAGGTAACGCATTAGCTTTGAAAGTCGTTGCTACTACCATTCAAGATTTATTTGATGGTAGTATTTTGGAATTTTTCAAACAAGACATGGCTGTTTTTGGCGACGTTCGCGATCTTTTAGATCAGCAGTTTGAGCGTTTGTCATATTTAGAGAAAGACTTAATATACTGGTTGGCGATTAATCACGAACCGATTTCGCTCTCACAGTTGCGTTCCGATCTGGCTTCACTATTCCCCCTACCAAAACTACTGGAAGCTATGGAATCTCTAGGACGGCGCTCTCTAGTTGAGAAAAGTGAATCACTCTTCACGCTACAACCCCTAGTTATGGAGTATGTGACTCAGCGATTAGTCGAGCAAGTCTATGAAGAGATTGTCACTGAGAATCTCTATTTACTCAGATGTATTCCTCTGCTCAAGGCTCAGGCGAAAGACTACGTAAGATATACCCAAGTCCGCTTCATTCTCAAACCCCTTATCAATAGGTTAATCACTGCTTTGAGAAGCAAAAGAAGCGTGGAAAATCAGCTAAAAAAACTTCTCGCTGCATTGCGAGAAGAATCGCCTCTAGAACCCGGATATACTGGAGGAAATATTCTCAATCTGCTTGGTCAGCTCAATACTGATTTAAGTGGGTATGATTTTTCTTATTTGACCCTTTGGCAAGCTGACCTGCGGGGAATAAATTTACACAATGTCAATTTCAGCCACGCCGATCTATCGAAGTCAGTTTTTACTAAAACCTTTAGTAACATTTCTTCTGTAGCCTTCAGTCCGGATGGGAAAGTTTTGGCGACGAGTGACACGAAGGGTGAGATTAGCTTGTGGCAAGGATTTGCAGATGGAGAACAACTGTTAACCTTAACAGAACATAGCAGTTGGGTCCGAACACTTGCCTTTAGTCCGGATGGTCGAACCCTAGCTAGCTGTAGTATTGACCGGACTATAAAGTTGTGGGATATCAGCACCGGTGAATGTCTGAAAACATTGCAAGGACATACTGGTCGGATATGGTGTGTTGCCTTCAGTCCGGATGGTCAAACCCTGGCTAGTAGCAGTGAAGACCGAACCTTGAAGCTATGGAATGTTAGCACCGGCAAATGTCTAAAAACCCTACGGGAACATACTGATGCGGTATGGACAGTTTCGTTTAGTCCAGATGGTCAAACTCTAGCCAGTGGCAGTGAGGATCGAACAGTCAGGCTATGGGATGTCGCCACTGGTCAATGTGTAAGAACGATGCAGGGACATATGGATTGGGTATTGTCACTTGCCTTTAGTCCGGATGGCCAAACTCTATTCAGTGGCAGTTATGACCAAACCCTGAGGCTATGGGATGCCAGCAGCGGTGAATGCTTGAAAACGTTGCGAGGACATACCAGTCGCATAGGGTGCGTTGCTTTTAGTCCAGATGGTCGAACCCTAGCAAGTGGGTGTGAGAACCAAAGCGTGAGGCTATGGGATGCCAGCAGTGGTGAATGCCTGAAAACATTGCAAGGACATACTGGTCGGATAGGGTGTGTTGCCTTTAGTCCGGATGGTCAAACTTTAGCGAGTGGCTGCGATAATCAAACAGTGAAGCTATGGGATGTTAGCACCGGTAAGTGCCTCAGAACCTCGCAGGGATATAGCAATAGCGAAAAACCTTACGAGGGGATGAACATTACTGGTGTTACAGGCTTAACGCAGGCGACTATTGCTTCTTTGAAAGCCCTGGGAGCAGTTGAGTATGAAAAAGACAGGAGAAGTGGTTCAGTACTCAAGCTAAAACATTTATCAGCGTAATTAGCTGTGGGGGAATATGGCAGTGTCTTGAGCAGATGTGAAATACATTGTGACACTGCCATGACTCAAAACTATAGTCACATGATGGAACAAGAACCTCTTTGCACAGGGATTTTTCCAGTTCTAGGCAATCTTGACGAGTACTGAATCTCCTTCAGTTTTCACTTCATAGGTTTGGAGCGGTTTCTCTGCCGGACCGCGAACTACCTTCCCTTTTGGGTCAAACTGAGCATTGTGACAGGGACAAACGAAAGCATTCAGCCCGTTGTGCCATTCAACCGTACATCCAGTATGGGTACATCTCGGGTTGACAGCAGTTGGAGCCTCTGGATTTGAGGCATCTCTGACTAGGACTACAGCTATCTCAGAAGGCGCTATAGCTCCAGCTACAGAAGCTTTCAGCGCCGATAGGCTACCAACAGGAACAAATCCATCATCTCGAGACTTAGTTTCAAGGGGAGCGGTAGCAACTGCTTGCTGTTCATTTGGCAAAGATCTTGCTCGTTGGTTTTCTAGAGATTTTGAACAAGCAGCAATGGCAAATGGTAAAGAGCTAGAAATTCCAACCAAGCCAAACCAATTCAGAAATTTGCGACGATCCATAAATTCCTAAACCTCTCTTTAGAGCCGTTAATTTTGAACGCATGACATTAGCCAAGTCATCAGGTACAACCTTAAAAGCCGACGAAGAGACATCAAGACCTAGTAAAAACACTGAAGATGATGCCTCGATCAAGCCTACTCCGCTGGCTGACCTTCGTAGGCGAGAGCTTTATCGCCCGCTTCTGCAAATGCTCTGGCAAGCTTGATATACCTTTGCCGCTCAGCTTCGTCAGCAATCCCTGCCGGGACGAATTCTTGTTTATCGCCATTGGGGACTACTGCCGCAGGCGGCATTCTGTTAGCCTCCATCGTTTTGACGATTTTATGGCGTATGGACAGTGCCTGGTTGGGATACTCCATGATTCCCAGAGGGGCAATATGGGAAGGATTGCCAGGATTGTGGCAAACATCACAGCTATGTTGGCGCGATGCAGTATCTAATTCGCGGAATGTCTTATCGAGTTCCAACATGTGGGTTCGACTCGGAAAACAAGTATTCAAATAAAGTCACGCGGGGTTCTGCTTGACCGTTCGCATCAGTCCAACGCCACCGTCCGTCCCATTCACGAGGGTTATAAGAGCGAGAGCGATCTCGTTCGGCAGAGCGCAAGACTGCGGCCACTCTTCCCTGTTCCATAACCACGAGGACTTCGGGAGCGAACTGGAAGGCTTCCCATTTTTTCTTTGAGTGCCAGTAGGGATAGGGATATTCTCCCATGTCTAGCTGGTTGCGATACTGATAGGGTAGATGTATGATTGTTTGCTCGTCTACCTGCTCGATTTTGTAATCGCCAGTAAACATGAACACTGAAAGGTACACCCGCCACATGACCAGTGGGTGAAACCTAGTCGTCGTTCGATTGGTTTTAAGATTGTAGTTTCCAACCTGCGTTTGTACGCCCCAAAGAACGGGTAAAGCGCTATATTTAGCCAGCAATTTAGAGCTGCCAAGCTTTTGACCACAGGCATCGCGGGCATCTTCATCCCCTGGATCGGCTAAGGGACAAGAAGATACGATCTCCTTAGCGATTTCTGTCGCCACCCTCCTGTCTGCATTCATAGGTAAGCTTGATTGCAGTCTCGAAGCTAATACTCCAAGGAGTGTAACGCTAGCAAGTAGAATTATCAGAATGATTCGACGAATGCCACGCCTTCCGATTCCGGGAAACGTTGGAGCATTGATATTGGTAGTCATAAAGTTGTAAACGCTCCCTAACTTTTATCCAGCCTTAATCAAAGAGCCATATCGAGTCTTTCATCGAGGAATTAACTGGCTCATGAATGCAGGCTATCACTTGGCTTTGCCCTCACTTGATTTGGAGAAATTCAAAGCCTTTGTACAGTTAGATCTAAACCCTTATATCAAGGGTTCATAGTGGTCAAGGAATTGACCCAATCAAACCAACAAATGGGTTATAGCGTTGCAGAACTTAAGGACTTTCTGGTTCTTCTAGTTGTTGTTGTACTGGTTGTACTCGAGGTTTGCGCAACAGGCTTGTCATGTTCAATCCTGTAATCAATAAACCCACTAAGCCCAATCCATTCAGAATTGGATAGATCGCGTCAAGACCCAATATTCTGCCTGAATGAATTTTCAGCATAATTTCAGCAACTTGACCTTGAAGCAGCCAATTCCCAAAAATTGGATAAGCCATACCTGTCAGCACGGTAAGTGCTAGAGGTAATAACATTATCAGGGCAATCTTCCGATGATATCGCCGAAAAGTCCGGTTCAAATGAGCCTCCTCTGCTGCGTAAGCAACTAAATTGTATTGAGCTCTAAAAGCAAAGCAGAATCGAACACTGAAATTTTTGTTTCATGGTATAGCTCCAACCGTCGAAACGGACTTACCTTTAATCGTTCCTTTACAATTGCTCTAATGGGACTAAACCTTGATGATGCTCAAAAGTGCTTTCCTTTTCAGGAAAGTGAATTAAAAGCATAGCTATTGCTAAGCCAAGTTATAATAACGCCTTCTGAGCTAATTCACTTGATAATAGAATAATTTTTTTTCTTTGGCAAACAAAAAAAAATTCAGTTGAGCTAGTTCGTGTTATGGTATCAGAGCTAACTAAACATCCAATTCACGGACAGAATGGTATTCAAAATTACATCGATTTAGATGAAGGGTCGCGTTGGTTATCATACAAATCCCTGGGGAGAGCAAGATGCGGGGGGTGTGGCGTAGTTTTATCAGTTGATATCCTACAGGATGACAGATTCATCGTTGTATAATTGTTGACTGTTAGAGCAAAGTCAGTATTTTTTAGTTTTCATTATTGTTGCATTTGTATACGAGAAGTCGCTATTTTTACTTATGTCGCAGTGGGATAGGTGATGTTTGATCAACTGGTATAACAATAAGTCGGTAAATAACTTGATGACGATAAA
>JAIUYC010000952.1 GCA_020216575.1 Coleofasciculus sp. S288
GACCCGACAGATTCCACAGTCGAGCCGTGCCGTCCTCGGAGGCAGTGACAAGTCGTTGTCCATCCGGACTGAAACTTACACCCGTCAGCTTGTCCTGATGCCCCTTGAATTGAGCTAATTCAGTTCCAGCCAAACTCCACAGTCGAGCGGTGCTGTCCTCTCCTGTCGTGGCAAGTCGTTGTCCGTCGGGACTGAAACTTACACCCGTGACTTGGCCCTGATGTCCGTTGAATTCAGCTAACGGTTTGCCCGATGAATTCCACAATCGGACGATGCCATCCTCTCCGGCAGTCGCAAGGCGCTGACTCTCGGGGCTAACGCTGACGCCGTAAACTCGCCCCTGATGACCTTGGAGCTGATTGCGTTCGTGAATATTATCGAGAATGGTCTGTAAAACCCACACCGGACTGAGGGATGGGTAGTCTTTGAGCGAGAGATGGTTACCAACGCTTGCCTGCAAATCTTGTCCAGCTCGCATGGCCGATAGAAGTGCTTCCAGTTCTTCTGAGTCAAAGGCACGTAGCGCACTGACTCCTGCCTGTTCTAGGCTGACACCCTGCTGCGCTTTTTTCAGGGCTGGAATTGCCCACACGGAGACGGTAACGGCTAAAAGATAGCTGGCAGCTAATCCAGTCCAGGCGATGCGAAGGGTTTGCTTTGCCTTGTGTTGCGCTTTCGCGAGGATTCGATTTGCCTGTCGTTCTTCCTCTAACGCCAGTTCTGCTTTCCGTTGTGCCTCAGCGAGAAACTCCTTTGCCTGTATTTCTGTTTCTAGCGCAATTTGAATGTCTCGCTTGTCTAACTCTTGGCTAGCTCTTAAAAAGTGATAATCTTCATCACTCAAGCTTTTTCCTACTGTCCAAGCTTGAGCGTCTTGAAAGGCTTGTCCGCGCAACAATCTTGATTCATCCTGGCAATTGGAAGCCAGCCAAGCTGCGATCGCTTCTGCATAGGGTCGTAATGAGGTGAGAACTGCTTCAACCCAAGTCTGATTAAACACTGTTTCATAGATGCGGTTATACAGTCTCAACTTGCCCTGCTTCTCAACCACTACCCCCGACAGCCGCAATTCCATTTGTTCGGAACTATCATTGGCGTCTACTTCTCGATAGAACAAGATTTGCTGGTACAACCCTAGCAGACGACCAGTACGCTGCTCATTTTTTAAAAGGCGATCACGAATTGTTCTGAGATGCTCTGGCTCATCCTGCACTTCCCAGTTTTCAATCAGACGCGATCGCACCAACTGCTCAACCCACTCTGTCTCGTTTCCCTCAGGAATCTCAGACGCCGCACTCAGGATTAACTTACAAACCTTTTGCGTCAGAAACGGCTGTCCTCCCGTCCAATTCAACACCGCTTGCAGGACGCTTTGAGGATTGCTAGCTTTGCGTGCCAACCCCACTGCCAAGGGTTGAGCTTCGTGGAATTGAAAGCCCGTCAATTCAATCGCTCGACCGATATTAAACGGGGTGCGCCGCTTGTCTTGAATTAAATCTGAGGGGGTAGCGACTCCAATCAGCGCAAACGTCAGGCGTCGATACTCTGGGCGATCGGCTCGTTTGTTATAGCAGTCGCGGATCAGGGTAAAAAAGTCATCAATGTTGAATTTTAAGGTAAGAACGCTGTCAATTTCATCTACAAAAATCACAAGATGTTGAGGAATGGATGCCAGCAGAACGTCTTCAATAAACTTGCCCAATCGCTGAACATTAGACAGCAACCCTTGCTTCGACCACCAGGTTTCTAAATCAAATGAATCATACAAATTTAAACTGTTAACAATGCTGTCAATAACTCCGGCATACCATTGCTCTGGGGTGATATCTGCTGTCCCAATCGCCGTAATGTCAATCCCTGCACAGGCAATTCCCTCTGCTTGCAGGCGCTGCATCGTTCGTACCCGCAAGCTCGATTTCCCCATCTGCCGCGAGTTGAGTACGTAACAAAATTCCCCAGCTTTCAGTGCATCGTACAACGTATGGTCTGCCCGTCGCACCACATAACTGGGTGCATCAATCGGCAAACTTCCCCCGACTTGGTATTCATAGGCTGAGTTGGGTGCAGCGTTCATGGAATTAGATTCTGCGATCGGTGCATCTATAATAAGTCAATGCATTGGGGAGGATGTTATTGCAATCAAATCATCAGGACTTACGCAAGTGTCACAAAAAATCTGGTTTTTTGTTTGTAGTAAGGGCTTTAGCCCTTTGGAAGAGGACTAAAGTCCTCACTACGAACCGAGCGATCGCACTTTTTACCCCACTTCCTACAGTTATATCGGCTCTGTTGCCATCAAATTTAGCAAGACTCAAGCCCAAAACCGGGAATCTCTAGTTGCGAGTTGCAAATTTCTAGGCCAAAGCGACAAATTCCGAGTTCTGGACGCCAACATTTCTGCTTAAAACAACAAGTTTCTTGTTTTAGTCGGCAACATTCCCACTTAAAACAACAAAGTTCTTGTTTTAGTCGGCAACATTCTCACTTAAAACAGCAAAGTTCTTGTTTTAGTCGGCAATAGTCCCGTTTGAAACAGCAACGCTCTCGTTTTAGACAGCAATAATCGCACTCAAAGCTGAAAGCTCCGACGTTTGAGCTTGAGGGTTCAAGTCTGACAAGGGAAGCGATCGCGTTTTTTCCCCATCACTCTTGCAAAAACTGGTTGACTTCCTCCACAGACAACCCCAAACCACTTGCAATCTGTTCGATGCTCAAGTCTAATAGCAAATCTGCTACGATTACCTCTTTTTTAAACAAACCACAGAGGCACAGAGTTCACAGAGAAAGAGAAGAGAGAATTTCATGAATCATTTAGGCTAGCTATATAACCCCTTTTATCTTTTAATTCCCTCCCTGTTCTCTCCTCTGTGTTCTCTGCGCCTGGAGTGGTTCGTTATTGTTCACAACTTAAATAGACTGGCTTAGGATTTTCTATTAAACTTAGCTTTCAAATCATCAAGCGTAGCTGATTTTTTCTCA
>JAIUYC010000953.1 GCA_020216575.1 Coleofasciculus sp. S288
CCTACAGTGGATATATTTGCAAAAACGGGATGCTTCCCTCTTAGATTCCCAAACGGCACCAACTTCAAAGCAAGTCAAGCTTAAACGCCAAAAGATTTACCACAGCCACAGCTTTGAGTGGCATTCGGGTTAGTGAATTGGAAACCACCGCCTATCATGGCATTACTGTAATCTAGTACCAAACCGTAAAGATACAGAATGCTTTTCGGATCACAAACAATTTTGAAGCCGTTGTAGTCGAAGACATGATCCTTCTCTTGAACCTTACTGGGATCTTCAAAATCCATCATGTAAGACATTCCCGAACAGCCTCCCTGGCGGACGCCAACCCGCAAGTAGAGGTCTTTTCCTTGTTGAGTCCGTAGTGCTAAAACATGCTTTAACGCTGCTTCGGTCAGTTGAATCCCTTTTTGTTGCGGTTGAGTTGCTTGGGTCATGACTATCTTGGGTCTCCTAATTGCTCTTTAATATATAGACAACTTTAGTCTGCCAGCTTGTGGTGTCAAGGTGAGTGACCTGAGCGACAAACAGCGAACTTGCTTGAATGAGTTCTATGTTGTTATTTTAACGAGTCTCACTTTAATTCAAAGCTGCGGCTCAAATCCTCTTAGAGTACAGGGACTACAAATCCAATATTCGACCAAACTGCAAGCGCCACAATCCTGGAAAAGAACAGCCCGGAGATATTGCGGTTTAATAGGAGTATCAACTAGCAACTGGCTTTTCTCAATCCGTCGTTTTCCAATCAACGCAAGCTACTCTATGTCTGCTCTGAATCGCACCACTTATCGTCGGCTCAAGAACTTACCACAGATCCCTAGTGTGTGGGAAGGCGATCGCCGTCCGTTGCTGAATTTCTCAGAAAGTGCAGATTTGGCAGCGGAGGGCGGTGGTGAATGTATTCTTTGGGTAGATGGCTCGGAAGGGATTGTGCGGGCGATGGATGTCGTATCGCCAGACATGGGTCCAGAAGCCGTGGTGCGCGCTTTGCTACGAGCGATGGAGCATCCCCACAGCCCCGCCAAAGCTTCACGTCCCTCAAAGATTGTGGTGCGAGACCGAGAAATTCAGTTTTATTTACGCGGTGTTCTGCAAGACTTAGACATTACGGTTGATTACGTTCCCGATTTACCCCTGATTGACGAGTTGTTTCGGGGGTTCGAGGAAAGCGCCCTGAATCGCCAGCCTCCGCTTCCTCCTCAGTATGCTGACCTCCTGCACCGAAAAGCCGATGAAATTTGGAAGGATGCCCCGTGGGATTTCTTAGCTGACCACCAGATTGTCTCGATTGAGTTAAATCGATGGGATGTGGGAACGCTATATGCTTCCGTTATGGGAATGTTGGGAATGGAGTATGGAATATTGCTTTATCGCTCCTTAGAGTCCCTCAAACGGTTTCGAGCTTCAGTTTTGACAGAAGAGTCCTTTGAGAAGATGGAACAAGCCTTCTTAGGTCAAGATTGCTTGTTTTTAACCTTCGAGCGAGCGGAGGATGAGTTTGAAGACGATGAAGACGACGAGGAAATCGATCTAGCAGACTTGCCGATTTCAGAGATTAGTCCTAGCTTCGGAACGGTACACCCGCTGGAAGGAATGCGACCGTCTCCTTATGACGAAGAAGCGCTCGCTATTTACATTGCCCTGGAAGCGCTGCACCGATTTTTCCGTGCCTCACACCGACAGCTAGCAGGAGACACCTTCCCAACAATTAGCAAACAATACCGTATTCCAGTGCCAACTCAAGGGGAGATAAAACCGACAGCGGCCGTTAAAGTTTCCACACTCCCCGACTTAGCTTCGGAGTTGTTGGACATGGTTGATGAACAGGAGGACGATGACCTTGATGAAGCCGAGATGGCAGTCCCCCTCCGAGATGACTTAGTGCCTAAAGATGCTTTCCTCAGTTTGGGAGTTATCCCTTGGGAAAGCGTAGAACTGCTGCGCTCTGATCTAGACTGCTATCAGGCAAAAGAGATCAAGGAAGCAGGAGAAGGGTTGCCCGTCGTTTTGATTCAAACCACTCGCCCTAAGGCAAAAACGCTGATCGAACACATCCAAACGGCTGGTGGTCTGAAAGGGATTTGCTTTAATCCAGGAGAAGACCCCTTTGAGGATGAACGCTACGACCTGGGCATTTTCCAAACTGAGAATAGCAATCTGTACCTGTTTGGCGAGTTTCTGGAAAACGACCCCACTCATGCCGCCGCCCGCAAGAAATGGGATCAGCGCTGTAAAAAGCTTAAGGGGTATTGTGGTTTAGTCATTGCGAAGGGACTAACAGGAGCGTCTCGCGGCAATCCCCAGCCTCGTGACATGATGGCGTTGTTTGAAGCGCGATCGCTCTCAGCGACTGAATTGGGATTAGGAATGCTTCAGCTAATGCCTCAGTTTGAGTTGCAATAAGGGTTAAGCTAGCTGAATGGCACTGAAGTAAAGTTCGGGCTAAAAACTAAAACTCGTTAAAACGGGTTAAAAAAACTATATGAAGAATAACTTACTTTATATGTTTATTTGCTTAAAGCAATTATCAATTGGCTCAGTTTCCAGTTCTAGCTTCACTTAATTGCTGGATTAGAACGGAAAACTAACCTGTTTGTATGCAGAAGTTATAAAGGTGTTCCCCGCTTGGTAGCACAGCACACTCGATAAGCTATGAGCCGTCGATCCTAGTTTCACTTGAACAGCTGGTTTCGCATGAGTTGTGTCACAGAGAGATTGCAACCTACTGCCATATCAGGACTTTTACCCCGTTTTTAGCGCTGTTGAGAATAGCTAACCAATGGTTTCAACTCTTTGGTTCTCAACCTTTATTTAAGGACTAGGAACTAGCCGAATGCGACCCGCATCCATTTCAGACATTAATAATTCAAGAGCCTCGTAATCAACATCTGAAATATATCCCATTCGAGTTAATTCAGAGTTGATTGCATTCTCTATATCCGGAGTTAATTGCCGGATGTAAAGTGCTTTTTCTACTA
>JAIUYC010000954.1 GCA_020216575.1 Coleofasciculus sp. S288
TAGTGATTTGACTGATGACATCAGTGAGGGAGTCCAAAGCGCCGGTCAAGTTGTTAAACAAGTCGATCAAAGTGTCAGTGGCGTGAAAAATCAAGCGAAAAATGTGCAGGCCAATACTCGTAGTGTTGTTGCGGGTGTGAAAGCCGCTTGGAAAACCTGGAATCGCCCATCCGCAGGGCGCAGGTCAATTGATCGCCTTCCACCATCTCAAAGAACGGCTTTAGAGTTTTCCGATCGCGAAACCTCCGCCCCGCTCACATCCTCCTCATCAGCTGAGCACGAGCATCGAGAACGCGATGCCAACTATCCAGACAACGAACCAAGCGCGTCTGAAACTTCCTACCAGAACCTCCAACGTGATTCTTATTCACCCATACCACAGGACGATTTAGATCTGACTGACGAAAACTCTGACTATTGATTAGCAGCTTATTGCTCCATCGCTACTTAGATGTCCCACCCTAGAAAGTGTGCAGTCAAGACCCGTTAGTGGCGATGAAACATAGACGACGAGACGACGAGACGACGAGACGACGAGACGCGGAGGCGCGGAGACGACGAGAATGTAGAAACAACCGTCCCTCAGTCCTAAAGTCCCTCTCATCCAACTCCTAATGACCACACCTACCTAGACCTCAGAAGGCTGGCTTATCTACGAATAGGTCAGCCAATTGTTATTGCTCCACGGCGTATGTTAAGTATAATTGCTTAATTCTATACAGCGCTGCTTTGCGATCCCCGATAATATTAGATTAAAGTAAACAAGTGTAAAGAAATTCTTAGTTTGACTCGATCGTTTCATTCTCCTGAACGTTCATTGCCTTTTATCAACGATGCAGCAATTGTTACCAAAACGAGTTTTAGTATCCCTGGCAGCATTTTTCCTAGCTCTCTCAGTTTGGGCAATAGCGCCGGCTGCTCAGGCGTTTGACAATCCCGACTTACTTCCTGACATCGAAACACCCGTCATCGATCTGGCCAACTTCCTTCCTTCACTTCAGGAGGAAGCCGTAGTCAAAGATTTACAAAACTTCGAGGCTGAGACGGGCTGGAAACTGCGAGTTTTGACCCAATATGACCGCACACCGGGTCGGGCTGTCAAAGATTTCTGGGGACTTAACGAGAAAAGTGTTTTGCTCATTGCCGATTCACGAGGTGGTAATCTTCTCGGTTTCAATGTTGGTGATGCCCTTTATCCATTCCTCCCGCGCACGTTCTGGGTTGAATTGCAAACACGCTTCGGCAACCTCTACTTCGTCCGCGAACATGGCGAAAACCAATCCATCATCGAATCTCTAGAGACAATTAAAACCTGCTTGCGTCAGGGAGGTTGCCGTGTTGTACCGGGATTACCACGGGAACAGTGGATTTTGACGCTCATCACTTCAGTATTAGGTGGGGTTGTCCTAGGATTTGCCGCTATTCCCCGCAAAGACGGACAAATTTTGGCTTGGCAGTGGGCGTTAATTTTCTCACCCCTGTGGGGCATTCTCTTTATTGCCTTTGGCATTGGTCCGGTTGTCTCGCGCACCTCTGAGTGGTTACCTCTATTTCGCAACGTTATCGGCTTCCTGCTTGGGGCTTTAGTGGCTTACTTGTCACCCGTTATTGCTCAATCCTCTACCTCTGAAACATAAACGCTAGGCAAGTTAATCGATAATCCTTGCATCCCAAATCTAAGATTAGCCGTTTCACCTGTGCTTTCTTTTTAGGAATCATTAGAGACTGATATACCAGGAAGAGGCTCCCATCGGCAGCCTCTTCCCCCCTAAAAAAATGATTATTATTCTTGTTGCTTCCCCTCGTCTGCTAGCTTCCAACTGGAGCATTTATTTTTGGAAGTCCCCAAACAGTCAGGTGAAAAGTTGAACAATACCTGTGATATTGTCATCGCCATACCCTTGGGCAATCGCACCTTGATAGATGTCGCGAATGGCAGTCGAGGTTGGGACTGGGGCATCAACAGATTGTGCGGTTTGAATGACATAGCGAAAATCTTTCTCTACAAGATGAACTGGGAACATAGGCGCATGATTGTTCATCAGCATTAGACTTCCTGCCCCCTTGGCAGCAGGGCTAATGATGGGCAACTCACCCAGGCACTCCATCGCTTTGGCGCTTGTTATCCCGTTCCTGGTTAGCATCCCGATGATTTCTGCCAATGCGGCGACTTGGATACCAAATAGTGCATTAACCGCCAGTTTCATCGCCATTCCCTGCCCAATGTCACCGACATGATGAATCGTTGAACTGCCTGCGGATAATAAGATGTTTTGAACTTGCGCCAAGGTTTCTGCCTTGCCTCCAACTAGATAGATAAGCTTTCCAGCATCCGCTTGCAGACGAGAGCCAACCACCGGAGCATCTAAAAAAGCTGCCCTACGGCTTTCGATCGCTGCTGCCAATTCTTTGATCCAGGCAACCGTCAACGTGCTGGATTCGATCGCGATCGAGTCTTTGCTAAGTCCCGCCACTGCCCCTGTTTCCGGGCTGAGCCAGATAGTTCGTGACGCATCGTTATCCGTAACCATACCAATCACAATCTCGCCTTGCTCGGCGGCTTCTCTGGGTGTTGATGCATAAACTGCCCCTTGGTTGATCAAGGGCATTGTCTTCTCTGCTGTGCGATTGTAGACGACGACCTGATGGTTGGCTTTGAGAAGATTTTGTGCGATGCGAATTCCCATTGCTCCAGTTCCCAGTAATGCAACTCGACTCATACGCTGCCTCCAAGTCCGTACTCGATAAACTATACTTGCCGCGAAATGATCAATAAATATCAATCCGCGAATTAGAATCATGCGCGTTTTGCATTGAATGCATGCCTATGGACTTATCGGTGCTGCAAATCTTTGTTGAGGTGATCAGGCAGGGCAGTTTTGCTGCCGTTGCCCGCGATCGCAATATTGACCCCTCTTCTGTATCGCGGGCAATCGCGGGTCTGGAGGAAGAACTAGGCATCAGGCTGCTCC
>JAIUYC010000955.1 GCA_020216575.1 Coleofasciculus sp. S288
ATCTCTGACTAAAGTCTTTTGAGATTTTGGTGTTTCTAAGGTGACGTGTTCGAGTGCCAGATGTGAATCCACAACCGTATCAATCTTTGTTTCACCCGGTTTATGTTCTGAGGTTTCCGTTTCCAAAGCCTCTGCAAATGTGGCTAGACGATTAATCCCTGCTGCAAAAAGGCTCAGTTGTTCAATTTGAGTCACTACGATCGAAAAGGCGTCTAAAACCTGCCTAAATGCAAAGCCAGCTTGGGTAATATCCCCAAACTGGATTTCTCCAGCAAAGTAGCGAGGAGCCAGAATCAAAGAAGGCAAAATAACGATTGCGTATCCGTAACCAGTCGTAAAATAATCAAGATTGCGCTGCCATCCAATCAGTAAATTAAAGTTCCTGAAAACCTCAACAAATCGCTGCCTGACTTGAACTGACTCTTGCTCTTCTCCCCCATAAAAAGCAATCGATTCAGCATTATCACGAACATGAACTAAGCCATAGCGAAAGTCAGCTTCGCGCCTTAATTGATTGAAATTTAGTGTGATTAATCTTCTTCCAAAATAAGCTGTAATCACCGTACCGACTAGGGCGTAAACGATTAGGAAAATGGCAAGAGGGATAGAAATTGACCAAAGAATACCAGTAAAAGCAATAACATCAATGACGGCACCTAGAAGGAGTAATAAAAAACTGAGACTGGTACGGGTAAACGAGTTAATATCTTCAGAGATTCGCTGGTCAGGATTGTCGATGTCTTCTTTGGAGTTAATCTCGTAATAGGCTCGATTCTCAAAATATTTTTTGAGAAAACTAGCGGTCATCCAGTCTCGCCAGTAAAGTCCTAGTTTTCGTTGGATGTACCGATAAATCACCACAATGGGAGTTCCAACTACAAACACCCCTGCATAAACAAACAGGAATTTCCAAAAGCTATCCTGATCTTTCTGAGCAAGTGCTGTGCTAAAAAAGTTGCCGACGTAGCTAATAATTACATTGAGTCCACTAACAGAGAGTGACAAAAATAACAAGAGGGCTAAGATCCCCCATTGCTGCCACCGGGGTATTAATCGACCTTTAAAGAAGAAGAAGAAAACCAGCGGAACGAGTAACATTAGTGCTACAACACCAATGATTGGGGAGCTGATAATCGCTCTCAGGGATTGGGCTAAACCGGCAGCAATACTGTTGAAAAACGTAGGAAAAAGGGCTTGGGTTCCCAAACTGACGACACTGACGAGTATAAACATCGCCGCGAAGAGAAACACCAGCAATAACGCCAGCAATCCTAAGAAAGCTTTCCCGCCACCACGTTCTAAAGGGTAAAAGTAAGGCTGTGCGATCGCTAAAAACCGCTGCCACAACTGCCAGTTAAATCTGTTCATTTTGGTCTTTGTGTTAACCCAGTAAACTAATCCTTATAACATACTAGTAGGGATGCTTGCGGCAAGTGTTCTGGATGAACGGAGTGCGATCGCTAACGCTCCTGGCAATAGTACAATTAACCTACCTCGATGCTGAACTCCCGGAGTTGACACTCCCCTAGCTGAAGAAGATGCGGATGGCAAAACTCTGCCTGCCGAGATTTGCCTAATATTAAGTTAAATTTAGATTATAAAGACCTTTCACCGACCAGCATTGGCTCAACGACTCTGGAGAGATATACTCCCCAAGTCTCTTTGTGCGATTGAGACACCCCTCGATCCATTCAGGTTTCCGGTGATTGACTACTCTTAGCCATCTGTTCAGATTACATGAGAATTCTAAACAACCTGCTTTTCAAACCCACTGAATCCCCTCGCGCCCAGAAAAAACAAAAACGTCGAGGCATTGAACTTAAGTCTGAGCGCGAAATCGAAATCATGCGGCAGGCGGCGAAGATTGTCGCAACGGTACTCAAAGAAATTTCCGAGAGGGTTGAACCGGGGATGACAACGGCTGACTTGGACGCTCACGCCGAAAAGCGCATCCGTGAGATGGGAGCGACACCTAGCTTCAAAGGGTATCACGGTTTTCCTGCCTCCATCTGTTCCTGCCTCAACAACGAAGTTGTTCATGGGATTCCCAGTCGCAAGAAAGTGATTCGTGCTGGGGATGTCTTGAAGGTCGATACTGGGGCTTATTATGAAGGGTTCCACGGTGACTCCTGCATCACGATCGCAATTGGCGAAGTCAACCCAGAAGCCTCTAAGCTAATTCAGGTAGCAGAAGAAGCACTCTACAAGGGAATTGAACAAGTAAGAGAGGGGGCTTACCTGCTGGATTTGGCAGGCGCGATGGAAGATCATGTGAAAGCCAATGGGTTTAGTGTAGTAGAAGACTTTACAGGTCACGGCGTAGGACGGAATTTGCACGAAGAACCCTCCGTGTTCAACTACCGCACCCGCGAACTACCCAATGTTAAGCTGCGTGCAGGAATGACACTGGCGATCGAACCGATTGTAAATGCGGGCTCCAAGTTCACGCGCATTTTATCCGATCGCTGGACAGCCGTTACCGTAGACAATGCTCTATCCGCACAGTTTGAGCATACGGTATTGGTGACCGCTGATGGTTATGAAATCCTAACTGACCGTACTAAGGTTGGGGCATAGGGCATGGGACATGGGGCATAAGGTATAGAAAATGCCTTTTCCAGCAGTACTTTAAACAGACGCTCTTAAAGAAAAAAATCCTCGAACTCGGATGAGCCGGGGATTAATTATCAGGGTGCATCTACCACTTCTTTCTTCCTTGGGATGTCCCATGTATCCGGATAGCTTTCAGATAAATCATTGGCTAAAGTCGCACTTGCCTTTTCTGGTGGTTGCGTCCAAAGTGTGTTGGAAAAAGCGACAAGAAAAAAACCCGACTAGAACTAGCCGGGGGTGAAATACAGGGTGCATCTACCACTTCTTTCTTCCTAGGGATGTCCCATGTATCCGGATAGCTTTGAGATAAATACTGGTGAAAATCGCGATCGCCTTTTCTGCTGGTTGTGTTCAAAG
>JAIUYC010000956.1 GCA_020216575.1 Coleofasciculus sp. S288
GAGAACCCGAGGATGAGCTGGAGTGGAAGGCGTTGAACCAGGCAGCGCGAGAATTGTTGCTGGCACAGTCTTCCGACTGGGCGTTTATCATGAAAACAGGAACAATGGTTCCTTATGCGGTGAGGCGGACGCGATCGCACTTGATGCGGTTTAATAAGCTGTATGAGGACATCAATATTGGTAAAATCGATAGTGGTTGGTTAGAAAAAGTGGAGGAAATCGACAACATTTTCCCTAGCATCAACTATCGGGTGTACCGACCTTTGTAAGGTCATGTGGCGAACACCAGAAGAACTTTTGGAAATAGGCTTGAGGCGATCGCGTGTGGTTATGATGAACGAAGCCCACCATGGCCTCAAGCGTTGTATTCGTACTCGCCGAATTGGGCAGCGCATTCTACCAATCGCTCACAAAGCGGGTGTAAGGTATTTGGCGATGGAAGCGCTGTCTTCATTCTTCGTAGAAGAGGCAAATCACACCCGACAGCTACCTGAAGTCGGAGTAGGAATGGGCTACCTGCACCAACCCGACCTAAGAGCCTTAATCCAGGCAGCACTCGACCTAGGCTGGACACTAATCGCTTACGAAATCAATTTTCAGAACTATCCATCTGACGAACCCCTCACGATAGAATACGCTAACTTGCGCGTGGAGGAGCAGGCAAAGACTTTAATCCGTGTGCTGAAAGAGTTACCCTCTAATGCCCAACTTTTGGTCTGGTGCGGCAATGCTAATGTGACCAAGACATCTGTCCGAGAGTGGACGCCGATGGGCTATCAGTTCGAGCTGCTGAGTGGTATCGAGCCGTTTGTTATTGACCAAACCAGAACGGTTAAATTTCCTCAACGCTCAGTTGAGCAGCAGCAACAGATAGAGCAATTTCTCAGGCAATTTGCTTCTGAGTTGATTAAGAAAGGGGGTACAGCAGGATTTCTCGCTGAGGAAGCCCCTGTTTCTTTTACCCAATCTTGCGAAGGCGTAGATGCTTTCCTGGTTTCCTTTTTAAATGATTTGGAGTAACTGTTAGAAGCTAGAGACTAGGGAAAGAGCCTTTTTGGAAGTCAAAAGTCAAAAGTCAAAAAGCTTTATTCTAATGTTGTGAGCTTGTTTTAGATGGTAGGCTTATTTCCGTCCTGGTGTACTGGGAGCATGTCCCCGATGGAAAGCCCAGTGCGGGCTCCTGGATTGATCTGCAAACCTGACATGCTCCCTAGTGTACTAGCTCCGCCTTTAGAATTTCACCTAGCCTCTAGTCCCTTCCTATAGCCATACTCAGTCGTTCGTGAGATTGTTTTTTTAACGAACCGCAGAGGCACAGAGACCACAGAGGAGAGAAATCCAAAGTCTAATTTAATCAAGTGTTCTAAAAATAAAACTCTAGTGCATTGAGCTTTCTGTTCTCAGCCAAGTCAAGTAAAGTTATCTAGGGGCATACTGGGAGAAGGAGGACAGTTGTATCTGCTCCCTTGCCAATTCCCTTAATACTGACAAAGCGACGATGAGACGTAAATCCAGACCCACTACTATCCCTAGGGAAACCGCTCCGGCTTCTAAGCCCTCTTTCCTTACCCCCTTGTCTCTAGCAGTTCTTGGAGCAATCTTTGCGATGGGAGTTATGATTGGCATTGTTTTTAGCTCCACAGCAACTGTCGATCCAGGAAATGTGGCATCTCGTGAAGTGATTGACCGCTATGCGCCGAACCCTGAACTTTGTGTTCAGTACGGAGCTAGTGCGATGGTTACCGATATGCGGGTTTTTGTAACACTGAACCCCTTTAATGTCTACGTGACCCAACCCGTGATGCGACCTGGTTGTGTCCTGCGCCGAAATAACTGGTCGATTCTGGAGCAAAGGAAACTGGTTACATCGGAGCAGGTGCGTGATTGTAAAAACCGGATGAACACGTTTGGCTTCACGAGTCCATTAGAGGCTAAGCCTGATATCCAATGCATTTATCAAAACGACGGCGCTGGTAATCTTTTCCTCAACCAACCTGGTTCAGTGGGTCCACGGACGGAAACGAATGAGTTTTAAGGGGTTGCAAGTTGGACGGTTGCAGGCTCAGGTGAGAGGCTGATGCGCAAAGCACTCGAACATTAGTCTCTCCTGACCCCTGACTCCTGACCCCTGACCCCGATTTGATTCATTGATGAGGCATGCAAATCGGATTGCAACTGGACTTGTAGAATTTGACCGGGTTGAATTGTGGCAGGTAGGGCGATATCTGGAGCTGTTGTGACTTCACTGGCAGCAGCACTTCCCCACACACTGAGGCTAGAAAAGCCCCCCAATACCATTCCTGCTAATGCACCAAAGGTAGAATTGCGGAATACTCCACTGTCTCTAAACCATTGGTTGTCATTTAGAATAGGGGATTGTGCCTCCAGGAGGAAATGAGTATCGCCAAGTGCGATCGCTCTGACGATGAAGCGACTGGTGGAGCCATGAGTTTCAAATTGTCCGATGATGGATGTGCCTGCGGGAGCGATCATGTTGTCATTGCGATCGCGTAAGTCCTCCTCTAGTAGCAACACTCCCTGCCGCAACTTGTAGCTTTTCAGACTGAGAGGCTGTTCTCCGGGATAGCGCAGGGTAAGCCAGGTGCCAGCCGGTAACAGGATATCAGAGTTGGTAGTTGTTGAGTCCGTCTGTGTAGCATTACTGGCATCACTTGGCGCTGGGATGGGCAAGGCGCTTTGAGGCGTCGGTTCAGGGTTTGCAGGTGCTGTCGGCAGAGGTTGACCAAAATCAACAACTGGGGAGGAACGAGGAGGAGGCGTTCCGGGTTCCGGCGCACCGTCTAGCGGAGAGGTTGGGGTGGCTGCTGGGGTTTGGGGTGGAGGCACTTGTAGAGAAGGAACGTTAACGGTGGGGAGTTGATTCGTTGGTACGCCTGTTGGGGGCAGTGCCGCAGGAGGCGTGACTGGAATTGACGCTTCAGGAGAAGTCACAGGCGGCACATTCACCA
>JAIUYC010000957.1 GCA_020216575.1 Coleofasciculus sp. S288
GCTAGTCTAAATGAGTCGTGAACAAAGAGAGACAAGGAGGACAAGGGGGACAAGGGAGAGGTGTTTTACAAATCATTTAGACTGACTATAACGTTATGGCCTCTTTACACATTAATACATCTATTTAAAACAGGTTGTAACAATTTGTAACTAATAAACACATGACTAAGGAACTTTACAACATCTAACCTAGTTTGCTCTAAGGGGTGCGACCCCTCAGAGATTTGTCAAAAGCCATCACGAACAGCGTACATTAAGTAGTTGGGTTTCACCCACCTCCCGCACCCTCAACTGTCACATGGGCAGAATCACGACGGCACGTTTCAAAACCATCCATTTCCGGCATGCGATTGTAAAACAATTGGTCGGGACTTAGACAAATTTCAAGCCCAAAGCAGCTTTATAAGCCACGAATACGTCATGATTGTGGGTTCACCCCTCTATGAAGCGGAAAGACATCGCAGTGCGAAAAGCCTCTCATGCCCTCACAAAAGTTAATCCTAGTGGGGGTTTCTGATATAAAATTTACTTGTTTTCAACAAAAATTAAACCGAGATGGAACCTTTCTCGTTCACCTCCCTTATAGTAACGAGTATTACCTTCATGGTAATCATCTTGGCATTCGCTGTAGGGCTTGCCACGTTACTCAGTGTTTATGAAAAGAATAAAGTAACAAAAGAAAAAAGAGAAATAAAAGAAGAAATTGATAACTATTTGGCAAGTTTCCAAGATGGGAATTTAGATGTTCTCACCTTAATAAGACGAAATTTAACCCTTCTGAGAGAAGCTTATATCATTAGCAAGCAGCAGGTTAGAAATGTTTTTTCTGCGGCTATATTTACCTGTTGCCTTGGGTTTATCGTTTTTGCAACTGGTATTATTGGTTTTTCCTCGCAAGGTCAAGGCATAATTCTGATCTGCGCTACGGGGTCTGGAGCTGTGATAGAAATTATAGCGGGATTAATATTTTGGATTTATGGTAGGTCAGTTGAGCAGTTAAACACCTTCCATAGAACCTTTTATGAAAATCAGAAACTTCTTAGTTCTATTCATTTAGTCAATAGTGTTTCTGAATCAAACAAAGACGCTCTCTATGCTTACATTGTTCAAAATACTATCGGAAATGGCAGTCCAGTTGATTTTAGCTTTTTAGTAAATCCTGTCAGACCAACCCGGAGAACAAACTTGGGCTAAAAGGATTTTCATCCCTACTCCTGTCGGGCGTTGCCCGCCCGCTACGAAGAGAGGAGAACGCTTTGCTGAAGAGAGCACCTTAGCGAAGCGGTAGCGACGTAAGGAGCATCGGCTACGCAAACGCGAACGTTGTGAGCGTCAGCTCATGGTGCCTAAAAGGTATTTAAATCCCTGTTGAAACAACTGATGTCCTCCTATTTCACCTCACCTCTGACTTCTGTTTCCTCAGCTGCTTCCATTAACTGAGCTTTTGCCCTGGATTGTCTCATTGCCTCTCCCACGGTAACGTTGAGCTGGTCGCCTAGCAACAAGACTAGAGAACTCATGTAAAGCCAAAGCAGTAAGACGATTACAGCACCCACTGCTCCGTAGACTTTGTTGTAATTTCCAAAATTAGCAACGTAGAGCCGAAATAATCCTGACAAAATCGCCCAGGAAATGGCTGCCAAAACAGCTCCAGGTAATATCGGTGTTCCAGAACTCCAGCGACTTGGGCCAAAGCGATAGATAAAAGCACAGCCTGTGGCAATAATACCCAAGGCTAGAGGCCAGCTCAAAAGCCGCCAGAAGGTTAATAAGAGCGAAACTCCACTTTGGTGAACAACGAGTTTCACAACCCAATCACTGATAAAGACGAGGAAACAGGCAATAACCAGAAATACGATACTGCCAAGGGTCAGACCCAGAGAAATCAACTTGGCTTTCCAAAACGGTCGTGTTTCTTTAGGTGGAATTTGATGGATTTGATCGAGGGCAGTCATTGCCGCGCTGAGCGCCCCCGAGGATGCCCAAATTGCAAAGATAAAGCTGAGAGAAAATAGACCTCGATTTTTTGTCCGACTAATCTCTCTAGCAAAATCGCCCATGAGTTGCCAAGCTTGGTCGGGAGCCACGTCTCTGAGTTGATTTGCCAGGCTGTGGAAGGTAGATTGTAAAGATTTTTCAAATAATCCAATGGCAGTAAGAACCGCTAAAATGGCTGGGAATAGGGCTAACATGGCGTTGTATGCCATCTCAGCAGACAGACCCATCAACCGACGTTTTATGGCACGGGCGAACGTCTTCCTCAGGGTTACTCCATTCAGGTGGCGAAAGAAACGGAAGAAACGGAAGAAGCGATCGGATAGCATAGGTTTGATTCGAGTTGTAGGGTCTTTAGGCATTAATGTGGCAAATTTATAGACAATTAATCCATAATCAAGGGTCACTAACAGGAGCTACACAGGGTAGCGTTTAACTGCAACGAGAGAGGAGCAGTCGCCGATGAGCAACGATGTTACGCAGTGGTTAGCCCAAATCAAGGAGCTGAAGCAGCAACTGGCAAATAGCATTAGCGATCGCGATGCCGCCTATGAAAGTGCTGCGAACTGGCGCAAGCTCTACACCACCGAAGCGCAGCAACGCCGTGCGGAAGCACGACTTGCCCAACAACAGATTGAAAACCTGAAAGCTCAAATCCGGCAACTCCAAGAGGAAGGTTCTCGCTTAAAATCGGCTGACCCTCAAGCGGCAACAGCGATTGAGCAGGAAATTACCCAACTCCAAACCCTGGAGGAATTGAGGGTAAAACTGAAAGACGTTATGGTAGAACGCGATCGCCTGATCGATGCCTTAAAAATCGAGCAAGCGAACCATGCCCAGACCCGCAAAAGCTTAACCTCCGTCATTGGCGATACTATCGATCAGCTAGCCAAAGAACGGAGCAACCAACAGTCTAGTTCAGAACCTAAGGAAGTTGAAACGACTTCAGAATCTTAGGGCATTAGAATTGTTC
>JAIUYC010000958.1 GCA_020216575.1 Coleofasciculus sp. S288
AGTGGAAAGCCAGTCTGGAAGATGCTAGGGCGGTTCTAGAGTTAATGGAACTAGAAACCGACGAGTCCCTGCTTAAAGAAGCTGAAACTAACCTAACTCAGCTCAACCAAGAACTCGATCGCTGGGAGTTAGAACGGTTGCTCTCTGGCACTTACGATGCCAATGGTGCCGTCCTGACTATCAATGCTGGTGCGGGAGGGACTGATGCCTAAGATTGGGCAGAGATATTACTGCGAATGTACACCCGTTGGGGAGAGAAGCACGGCTATAAAGTACACCTCGCTGAAATTTCCGAAGGGGATGAAGCGGGGGTCAAGTCGGCAACGTTGGAGATTGATGGGCGTTATGCCTATGGCTACCTGAAAGCCGAGAAGGGAACCCATCGGTTGGTGCGGATTTCTCCCTTCAATGCTAATGGCAAGCGGCAAACCAGCTTTGCGGGTGTGGAAGTAATGCCGATGCTCGATAATTCGGTAGAGTTGGATATTCCAGAGAAGGATTTAGAAGTTACCACGTCCCGTGCAGGCGGTAAGGGGGGGCAGAACGTCAATAAGGTGGAAACAGCCGTGCGAATCGTGCATATTCCCACTGGCCTTGCCGTGCGCTGCACTCAGGAACGGAGTCAGCTACAAAACAAAGAGAAAGCCCTCGCCATCCTCAAAGCCAAGCTGCTGATTATTGCTGAGGAACAACGCGCTCAAGAAATTGCCCAAATCCGAGGCGACATGGTAGAAGCGGCTTGGGGGAACCAAATTCGCAACTATGTCTTTCATCCTTACCAACTCGTGAAAGACCTGCGGACGAATGTTGAAACAACAGCTGTGAGTGATGTACTCGACGGCGACCTCGACTCGTTCATTGAGTCCTACCTGCGTCAGGAAAATCAGCTGACATAAGAACAGGGAGTAGGGAAGAACAAGGGGGACAAGGGAGAATTTCCCGGTGCTTTTCTTCTGTCTTCCTCATATTCTTCCCATCTCCTACTACTAGTGCAACGCGGCAAAAGTTTTCCACCACTTCAAGAGGATTAAAGTAAAAGCTTGCTCCCCTGCTCCCCTGCTGCCAACTGGTGGCTTATTTCCGCCCTGATGGACTAGCCCTACTCCCTTTCTTTCAGATTGTTAAGCAACCTGTTACATTAGAGTCATAAAATTATCTTCGATCTAAATTAACGGTTTCTTATGCTCGACCCCTCTTCCCCGACCGGAGTACCAGAGCAGAGTCTGGGTGAAACAGCAACTCCATCGGCATCAGTCTCAACTGAACCCCAACCCAGTTACGTTAAACTCGCCATGCGCAACATGGTACGCAAGCGGGGTACATCTCTAAAACACTTTTTCCTGACAACGTTTGGTCTTTTGGCTGTGCTGGTTGGTCTTTCCTACCTAACCCGTTAGACTACCAAGTGGCAACCTTTAGGAGACGCCAATCGTGCAAGTTGAAGTCAATGTTCAAGATTGTTTCTTTAACAGCTTGCAATCAGCAGCGATTGATGCTAAACAATTCCCTAACCCGATTGCTGTCGAAACTTGGGAAAGCTGGTTCTGTCGCTGGCTAGAAATCCTGGAACACGACCTTTCGCCTGCTGGTTCCTATGAACTTAGTCTTCGCCTCACAGATGATAATGAAATTCAGGCTCTCAATGCCCAGTATCGTCACATAAATCGACCAACAGATGTACTGGCTTTTGCGTCTTTGGAGGTAGACTCTCCTCAGTTACCTTCCCAGATTCAGTTGGCTATGCCTTTGTACCTTGGTGATATCGTTATCTCTGTTGAAACCGCTCATCGGCAAGCTCAACAGCAAGAGCATTGTTTAAAAATCGAGCTAGCTTGGTTAGCTGCCCACGGTTTACTTCATCTGTTGGGGTGGGACCATCCAGATGAAGAGAGTTTAAAGAATATGCTCGACCAACAGGAAACCTTACTTCAGGGTGTGAATATTACTATGCCAGTCTAGTAAGGTACGCCTTCTGACAGTTCACTCTTCCAAAGGGAATTAAAAGTCAATGGTGTTACGAAACGTTCAGTCTCCTACTTCTCAGTTATTTGCTTCCAGCTCCCTGTCTATGTCTCAAGACCTGTCGATGCCGACACCTCACCAATCTGAACCGATGGTAAAACCCAACCGGGACTTGGCTTGGTTAGTTGCTCCGAATTTAATGTTGAGTTTCAAGTATGCCTGGGCTGGACTCATTTATGCTTTTGTTACCCAACGAAACTTTCGCATTCATACCATAATTGGCACCCTGGCAATTAGTTTGGGTGTTTTTTTACATCTAAAACCCTTAGAACTTGCTGTCATTTGCCTGACTAGTGCGCTGGTGCTGGCACTGGAGTTGTTGAATACGGCGATCGAGTCAGTGGTTGACTTAACCGTGAAACAGTCTTACCATGAACTCGCTAAAATCGCTAAAGACTGTGCTGCTGGTGCAGTTCTGATTTCAGCGATCGCTGCCGTGTTTGTCGCTGGCTCACTCCTTCTCCCGCCGCTATTGACTCTGATTCAGCAGCAGTTGGTACAATAGCAATCTTTGAGGACTAGAGGCACGGTGATGCATGCCGCCTCGTCGTTTAATCCTCAGGGAGGATGCGATTTGATCATCGTTATTGACAACTATGACAGTTTTACCTACAACCTGGTGCAATACCTGGGGGAATTGGGAACCCAATTGCCTGTAGCCGCAGAAATTCAGGTCTATCGCAATGACAAAATTGACCTGGAACAAATTAAAAAGCTACGTCCCGATGGCATCGTTATTTCTCCAGGGCCAGGGCGTCCTGAAGATGCTGGAATTTCCGGAGAATTGATTCGCCAACAGGGTTCCTCATTGCCGATTTTAGGGGTTTGCCTGGGGCATCAAAGCATCGGTCAGGTATTTGGGGGTAAAGTTGTCTCTGCTCCAGTGTTGATGCACGGTAAAACCTCTGAAATTCATCACACTGGCGTCGGCGTTTTCCGAG
>JAIUYC010000959.1 GCA_020216575.1 Coleofasciculus sp. S288
CCTAGCAAAAATTAGCAACCAGAAACCGGACATTATTATTCTCGATGTCGTACTCCCTGGTTGTAGTGGATTTGAGGTCTGCCGCGAGCTTAAAGAAATGACTGATACAAGTAAAATTCCAGTGGTTATGTGTTCGACCAAAAGCGGTGAGATGGATAAATTTTGGGGCATGAAACAGGGTGCAGATGCTTATCTTGCCAAGCCTATCGATCAGGAAGAATTTGTACGCATTGTTAAAAAGTTGATCGAACGCTAAGCCTGAAGAAAATTAATGTCCAACTCTTTGTCAGTTCCAAACCCCTCGTTACCACCGCTTAACTCACCAACAACACCTGTCAGCGAACAGTTCTTGCGGTTTCATCTCGATCCTGACATGACGGCACTCTTGCCAATCGAGCACCTAATTGAGGTACTGTCCATTCCTCTCGGTCAGATCGTGCCAATTTTTAATATGCCTGCTTGGGTAATGGGTGTCTACAACTGGCGAGGTGAAATCCTTTGGATGGTTGATTTGGGTCACTTAATCGGACTCACTCCCTGGTATCAGCAAAATACCAGTGCTTCAATCCATAGAGCCGTTGTACTGAACGTTCGTTCTAAGGACGCAACCTCTACCCTTGTTAAAAGCCAGATGCTCGGCGTTGTTGTCAACCGAGTGGAAGATATTGAGTGGTGCAATCCGGATTGGATTCAATCTCCACCAGCATCCAGCGTAACCTCTGAATTAGCTTCATTTTTACGCGGATACTGGTTGAAATCCAATGATGAAATGTTGGTAGTTCTCGATGGTCAAGCCATTATGGCGGCAATGCCCAAGTCAGATGTTTTAGCTGACTCTTAAAGAATTCATTCTTATTGAATATCTCTGGTTTTGTCTTCTACAACCTGAAAGGTTCTCGGTTGTCTTTCTTGCACGTTAATTAACTTGCGACCAATTCCCTATTGTTGATGACGAGGTTTGTTCCATGAATCAGATTTCTTCTAACTCTGTTGCCAAAAATGCTGTAAATGAGAGTGATTCATCCGCTATAAAAACTCCTGTTGAGGCAACGAGCTATTCCTCTTTTTCTCCTCCTGTGTTGTCTTCCCCAGAACAACAAGCAATCAAATCGTTTAACTCCGGGGAAAAGGAACCTAAAGTTCAGATTCAAAGCTCTTTGGCGCAAGGAAGGCAAGCACGTTGGTGGCGCTTTGCAAGTCTGCGAACCAAAGCAACGGTATTGGCCATTGCGATCGGTACGCTTCCAGTAGTAGTGGTTGGATCAACGGCTTACTTGGCAGCTAGCCGAGGAATTAATCAACAAATTATTCAAAACGAACAGATTAATGCCCTCGACCTGGAAGACAAGTTAAATAACTTTATGAGAGATCGCTTCAGCGATATTCAAGTGATGGCTAACCTTGAGGCATTCAGCAATCCTGTTGTGCGGGAGGCAATCTCTCGTCAACAAAAAGATGAAATCCTCAACCGCTATATCAGTACTTACCAGGTCTACGACAGCATTGCTGTGTTTGATGTTGATGGTAACGTGCTAGCGCAATCGAAAGGAGATCCCCTACCGAATCATGCTGACCGGGATTATTTCGTAACAGTGCGGAAAACGGATCGCCCAGCCAGTAGTGAGCCGCGAGCCTCCAAAACGACTGGAGTTATTAGCTTTCACATTGCTGCTCCAATCAAAGATAGTGTCACAGGTAAGACAATCGCCATAATCCGTACCCGCATTCCCATGGATGCGATTCAAGATGTATTTGGCGTCGATCGCTCACGAGCTCAGGAATTTTATTTGACTGATTCTAATGGCCTCATTACCGCCGCTTATGACCCCAAATTTCATCAGAGAAAACTGGTGGATGAATTCCCCGCACTCTCAAATCTAGAACAGCAAATGAGCGCTCAACCCCAGACGCTGACTGCCACTCAGAAGAGTGAAGAGAAGATAGAAGGGAAAGAAATTCTGACTTACGTTTCCAATAAGAAACTTGCTGATACATACAGCCTGAACTGGGGTTTGCTTGTCGCCCGTTCTACAAAGATTGCCTTTGCCCCTCAAAGACAATTGCTCTTAACTTTATTTTTAGGGACAGCGATTGTCGCCTTGGTGGTAGCCGCGATCGCCACTATCATCGCTAACCGAGCTACACGTCCGATTCTGGTGGCGGCAAGTGCGGTAGACAAAATTGGGAAGGGAGACTTGGATACCCGTCTGCACGTAGCAGGGGAAGACGAACTTGCCGTCCTGGGAGCTAACATCAACGAAATGGCTTCTCAGATCAAGACTCTCCTTGAAGAACAAACACTCGCAGCAGAGGAACAGCGCCAGCTTAAAGAGGAACAACGCCAGCTCAAAGAACAGTTGCAAAAGCGTGCATTGGAACTGCTGATGGAAGTTGACCCAATTAGTAAGGGCGATCTCACCATCCGGGCAAAGGTGACTGCCGATGAAATCGGCACGATCGCAGACTCCTACAATGCTACTGTTGCTAACTTGCGCAAAATTGTCGTCAAAGTGCAACAAGCTGCCAGCCAGGTGGCTGAAACCACCAGCAGCAATGAAACCTCTGTTCAAGCGCTATCGACAGAAGCGTTGCGCCAAGCTGAGGAAATTGCAGCAGCGCTAGAGCGAACACAAGAAATGGCTGAATCGGTGCGACTCGTTGCTGCTAACGCCGATCAAGCACTAGCCGCCGTGCAAGAATCGGCTCAGACTGTAGAAGAAGGGGACGTGGCAATGAACCGCACGGTAAACGGAATTCTTGCCATCCGGGAAACAGTAGCAGAAACAGCTAAAAAAGTCAAACAACTTGGCGAATCGTCCCAAAAGATTTCAACCGTCGTGAACCTAATTAGTAACTTTGCCGCTCAAACCAACTTGCTGGCACTGAATGCCTCGATTGAAGCAGCACGCGCTGGAGAAGAAGGTCGAGGCTTTGCTGTGGTTGCCGATGAAGTGCGATCGCT
>JAIUYC010000960.1 GCA_020216575.1 Coleofasciculus sp. S288
AAAACTTGTGGAGATGGCACAGCTACATACTCATAACGAGCAGCTAATCGCAAATATAGATCGAAATCCTGACTTGCAGCAAGTGACTCATCGAAACCATCCACTTCAACAAAAGCCTGCCTGCGAATCAAAGGATTAGAGCCACTGACGACAAAACAGGTTAACAGAAGCTTGGCATAAACATTGCCATTAGCAGTTGTGTGGTTACCCGGACGTAAAAACTGATCCGATTCATCAATCAAATCTGTCCAGCTATAGGCAACGGCAGCTTTAGGATTGGTTTGTAGTGCTTTAAGTTGAGCTTCTAACTTATCTGATGTCCAGAGGTCATCGGCATCTATAAATGCGATAAACTCACCCACAGAGTGAGAAAATCCACGGTTACGACTGACGGCTAGACCAGAATTAGAGTAAGAAAATACCTGAATCCGTGAGTCTTTAAAGCCTTTAACAATTTCTAGAGTAGAGTCTTGCGAGCCATCATTAATAATGATCAACTCAAAATCTGAAAAGGTTTGGTTTAAGACCGATTCAATTGTTCTTCTAATCGTTTTTCCGGCATTGTAAGCTGGTATAATGACAGAGATTATGGGCATGGTTAATTAGCTCCATTTACACGAGGAGAAATCCTCTTAAAATTCATGCCCTGTAGCCCTCTATACCAATTAATGATGAGAGCGATTCTCAGCCATAGGGTAAGGGGACGATAATATCGTGTCCCAACAAACAACTGTGCTGTAATCAAGTGAAAAGTGCTATAAATACTTGAATTCATCTGAGCCAATTGTTACTAAAACGCTCGATGCGATCGCCATATATTCAACCCAATATTTTAAGTTTTTCCACGAGCAAACAAAATAGCTGGCACGCTTTTGTTTAATACATAAAAAGGACTGACTAAACTGCCGAGGAAAAACTCAAACTCACAGGCAGCGATTAAATCCGTCTTCAGTTGTCCTCGGTACTTGATGAGATACAGGGCTAATCGACGTAGGTTCCCTAAAATAGTTCTGACAAAAATAAACGGTTTTTGCCAGGTTTTAGCATTGATAAATAGAAGCTGACAGGTTGCTAAACCGCAGCCCCGCGCTAGAGAGCGTAAGTAATCTCGTTCGAGTCGCTGGCGCGGTATTTGATGGTAGGTATGCAGGGCTGGATGATACCAAATTTCCCAGCCTGCTTTGTGCATGTACAGCAAGGGTTCATAGTCATCGCCCTGCACCATTACTCCCGGTAACTTACCTGTTAGCGTTGGGCGAGGGGGAACACTTTCACACCAGGCATTTTTCCGAACAACTAAGGAAGCGGCTGGGGGAAGTCTTAACTTATCGGGCTCAAATTGATGGCTTAAAGGACCATGTTCTCTAATCGCGAGAAAAACCTGAATTTTCTTGAAGTTTTCCGGTGGGTTGACTTCAAAATCCCCATGAATTTGTCCACTGAACGCCCCGCATTTTGGATGCTCTTGTACAAAGGAGTAAGCCTCTGCCAGCCAGTCTGGAGCAGGCAGGTTATCATCATCCAGAAAACCAACAAATTCCCCTTTCGCTTCTCGGACAGCTCTTGCCCTTGCAAATGCCGCTCCTTGCTCCAGTTCAAAGACATATCGTAAAGGAACTAACTCCAGCCAATTGGCTTGATACTCTTGGACTACCTGAGCGGTGTTATCCCTACTGTTGTTATCAACGATAAGAACTTCCCAGGAAATGTCTTCTGTTCGGGTTTGCTCTCGCAGTTTATCCAGGATTTTTGGCAAACGGGTTTCCCCGTTATAGGTTGGTATCGCTACTGTAAAGGCGATGCACATGGTTCCTATCTCATGCTAGGGAGGATGACAGATGCAGTTGACCTGTCTTGAAAATAAGGCAGAAGGGAGTGGTTCGACAGGCTCACCAATCGGGCTCCAGGGCAGAAGGAATAAGGATTTTCATCCTTTCGTTGTGAGCTTTTGCTGATGATGCCTAGTATGTTTTTAGCCGAGTTTACACGACGGTTTGAGGCTGTGGCAAATTCACAGGCTTCTTTTTGCTAAAGGTTAGGGCATTCTCTACACAATTAATGACAATCGTGTCGCCCTCTACAAAGGTGTTTTCTAGAATCTTAGTGGCGATCGCATTTTCCACTTCCCGCTGAATCGCTCGCTTCAGGGGGCGCACCCCATACACCGGATCGTAGCCGACGTTTGCCAAGTAGTCTTGTGCTTTTGACGAAAGTTCAAGTTTGATTTTTTGGTCAGATAGCAGGCGCTCAATCCGTTTCATTTGAATGCTGACAATATGCCGCAGTTCGGAACGGCTGAGGGTGTGGAAGATGATAAGGTCATCCACGCGGTTGACAAATTCGGGACGGAATTGTTGGCGCAAGGCATCCGTCACCCGCTTGCGCATTTCCTCATACTGCGAATCATCCCCCGCCACGCTCAAAATGTGGTCGCTGCCGATGTTGCTCGTCATCACGATAATTGTGTTGCGGAAATCCACAATTCTCCCTTGAGAATCTGTAATCCGCCCATCATCGAGGACTTGCAGCAAAATGTTGAACACATCTGGGTGTGCTTTCTCCACTTCATCTAGAAGTACCACGGAGTAAGGACGACGCCGAATTGCCTCTGAAAGCTGCCCGCCTTCTTCGTACCCTACGTATCCTGGAGGTGCACCTATCAGCCGCGAGACGGCATGTTTTTCCATGTACTCAGACATATCGATCCGAACTAGGGCATCTTCGCTGTCAAACAGAAACTCGGCAAGCGCTCTGGCAAGCTCGGTTTTGCCCACACCCGTCGGACCCATAAATAAGAAGGAACCGATGGGGCGTCCGGGGTCTTTCATTCCCGCCCTTGCGCGACGAATTGCCGCCGCCACTGAGGCTACGGCTTCGGTTTGCCCAATCACCCGCTGATGCAAATGGTCTTCTAACTGCAACAGTTTTTGGCGCTCCGATTCTAGCAGACGGTTGA
>JAIUYC010000961.1 GCA_020216575.1 Coleofasciculus sp. S288
CTAAAACCATCAGTTGCGATCGCTTACTCTTCCAAAATCTCAACTAAGTCTTCAATAGAAACCTCAAAAGCACGCGCCATTTTGTGTAGGGCAGTGTAGTCAACAGTTGCCATACCTGGAGATTTGGCATAGGTTGCGATTGTCGTGTAGGGGATACCTGTTCTGTTTGAGACTTCCTTCAGTGTCCAACCCTTCTCTTGGGCAAATTCTCGAACTCGCAACCTGATTAGTCCCATTAAAGTCTTGACAATATACGAATACTCGTATTTAAATAAAAAAGCTCATTAGTGGGGATATCCTTTGTGCCTGGAAAACTCAAGGCGATCGCCTTTCCTAAAAACCCACAACGTGGGAAGGATAGCTTTATGATACCAACACCACATACCTACCGAAACAAACTTCAACCTTGGTGCAAATTGAATGCCCATTAGCTTAAAGCGCTCGCCTAGCAGTCACAAGGGTGACGGGATTGAGGGGAGTAAAACGAGTCAGTTGTCCGACAGGTATAGAGCGAGATAGCTGGACTTGTAATAATCGGTACTCCCAGTGGTGGGAGTTGAACCAGTCAAGAGCGGTGCTCAGGTGTTCCAACGTCGCTAACGCTAGCACCACAATGCCATTACTCGCCAACTGAGCATTACAGCTATCGAGAATTGTGCTTAAGTGTCCGCCACTGCCACCGATAAAGATGCGGTGAGGGTCAGGGAGGTGATGTAGAATATCGGGGGCTGTGCCGTGGATTGATATTACATTTTTGGTTTGGAGGCGTCGGCTGTTCTGTTCAATCAAAGCACTTCCAATTGCCGTTTTCTCGATCGCATACACCTGAGAAGTTGGACACAAGCGAGCAATCTCAATCGAAACCGAACCCGTTCCCGCACCAATATCCCATACAATTTGTTCGGGTTGCAGTGCTAACTCTCCCAAAACAAGAATTCGCACTTCTCGTTTCGTCATCAATCGGGGGCGATCGCTAAAACTGGCAAACACCGAATCCGGTAGTCCCAATATGGGTAAGGAGTCAACATCCAGGGGTTGCTCAATGGACTCAGACTGGCGCAGCAAGACAACAACATTCAGTGGCGCAAACGTCTGCTTTAATACCGCTTCCACTGGGAGACATTGAACCCGTTCATCTGTACCTCCCAGGTTTTCACAAACCCAGAACTGGTAGTTATTAGATAAATCTAAACCCTGCAACAACTGAGCGATCGCTTTAGGCGTATTCGTCTTATCCGTCAGCACCCCAATCTTCTCAACGCCCTGCTTGAGCGCTACCGTTAGCTGATCCGGGGAACGTCCGTGGGCGCTGATAACTTGGGCATCTTGCCAAGGAACTTTAACCCGACTGAACGCCAACTGAGCTGAACTCATATGAGGATAAAACGTTAGCTGTTCCTGTGGTAGTTCTTCGAGTAATAGCCGTCCCAACCCAAAGAAGAGCGGATCGCCACTAACTAACACCACAATGCAGCGGTTGGGTTCATCTGTCTCCAGTTGAGTGCGAATTTCTCGAATCACCTGAGAAAAATCGCTCAGTACCAAGCGTTGAGCAGGATGGTTGGGGAAGTAGCTCAAATGGCGATCGCTTCCTACCAATAACGTTGCCCGATCCACCACCTGCCGCACCGTCTGTGTCAGTCCGGCTGTACCATCCAATCCAATTCCAACTACATGTACTGGTGTCATAAGTGGTCATTGGTCATTGATCATTAGTCATTGGCTTTCCCACAACCAACAACAACCAATACCAGAAAACTAACTATTATTGTCCTCTTCCGCCAAAACAATTAATGCATTAAGAATAGCGGCAGCAACCGATGAACCGCCTTTTCGTCCCTCAACACGAATTTGGGGGACTGGCGCTTGTGCGAGGGCATCCTTTGATTCTAGAACGGAGATGAACCCAACGGGTGCACCAATGACCAAAGAGGGTTGAATAGGTGCTGTTGGCAACTGGGTACACAGCGCCAGCAGAGCAGTAGGGGCATTACCGATGACAAAAATAGCATTGGGAAACTGCTCAAAGCACTCCATTAAGCCTGTTTCTGTTCGTGTCTTTCCAGGGAGTGCAACTGGAGCCTGTTCTACTGCGGCGATGAGAGGGTTACCGAAGGTTTTTGCCACCATTCCAGCGACTCCCTGTTTCACCATGCCGACATCGGTGATAATTGGTGTACGCTGCTGGATGGCGTTGATACCAGAGGCGATCGCACCCGAACTAAACTGAATGAGTTGGGTGAATTCAAAGTCAGCAGTACTGTGAATCACCCGCCTCACGATTGCGTATTCAGATGGAGTAAAGTTGTGTTCGCCAATTTCGCGATCAATGACAGCAAAACTCTGCTCCATGATGGGATGGATGGGTAAGCTCATCTCTTCTAAATTTTAGATTTTGGATTTTAGATTTTGGATTAAAAGACCATGCTCCCCAATTTTCCAGTGCAGGCTGGCAGAAATAATCCACCAGCTAACAGACGATTGAAAACCTTACGCTCAAGGACTTTTGACTTTTGACTATCGAATCACTGCTGGAACTTTTAAAACTCCAGAACAGGCCAATCAGGCATGCGATAGTAGCGAATCATATCGTCAAACTTCCGCAGTTCCGCCCGGTGAATACAGAGTTCGTAAGTGGAAGATGCTGTTACGCTCAACGTGTCCTCTAATAAGGCTTGGCGATTGAGTTCTGATAGCCTCTTGCAGAGGCGATTGCGATCGAGTTCCGGTGAAATCTCGCCAAAATATGCCAGCGTAATATGCGCCGTAAAGTGGTATTGCTGTTCGATACCCAAGGCAATGAGAGTGGGATTTTGATATATAAAGCGGCGAAATTGCAACGTTCGCTGATAGGCGTCTTCGTCTTTGGGTACCAGACAGACTGCGATCGCACGAGGTCTTATCATTAAACCTAAGAGCTGCCAGCAAAGAGGATGGCTGT
>JAIUYC010000962.1 GCA_020216575.1 Coleofasciculus sp. S288
TTTGGAGATTTTTGCGATCGCGTCGGTTTTGACGCCATCCGCCAATTTACGATTACCTACGAGTCTCCTAAACTCAACGAGCAGTCTGATACTGGCTTGGTGAATGAAGTTGTGATGCCAGAACCATCAACCACAGCAGTTCCTCTCGGTAAAGTTCGCTATCGCATTGGCGTGCGGGATGAACTCTACAAGCGGGTTAAGGATGCAGCGAAGGAGCAAGGTAAATCGATGACTCAGCTAGCAGCGGAAGCTCTAGAAGCTTATTTGAAGGCAAACTCTAACGCTTAACCGATTTGTAGCACTTCAAGGGTTGCATAGATTATGGGGTAGGGACACGACATGTCGTGTCCCTACCCATTATCCAGGACTTACGCAAATTTCCCGTTGAATAGCTATTGGTAGGAGCGAACGACCGTTCACTCTATATAAGGACTACAATAACAGGAGCGATCGCACTCTGAATCAATTGTTCCTTTCAGCAATCACATTTTCAAATTCTTCTAATGCCTGCACGCTACCCACCCGCCAAGCCCGTTCCACTGTAGCGGGGATGAGTTGAGTGAGAGGGATAGTTGGAAAGGTAGGGCTGGTGTCAGATTTGATGTACTTTCCATCCTTGAGCAAATAGAGGGTGAGCTTACCGCTATCGTAAATCCACAATTCTGGGACAGCGATCGCTTCGTAGGCATCAAGAGTAGTTTTAGAAGTGACATCTGTCTCAATTGCCAAATCGGGGGGAGGATCATCAGGTTCGAGTCTGCGACGACCAATCATTCGCTGATAATTTTGGATATAGAAACAAGCATCCGGTTCTACCCCTGCTGTATTTTCTTGTTTGAAGGTGGTTGAACCAAAGGGTTGGTATCGGATGCCCTTGGCTTTCAGCAGAGTTTTCACAATATCAGAGATGAGATCTCTAGGAACTTCGTGTTCAGGGAGAGGAACCATAATTTCCAACATGCCCTTGCTGTAGGCAACTCGTGCAGCCCGTTTTTCGCCCATTTCCTGCAAAATGGACTCAAATTCTTCCCAACTGACATTCGGGATAGTGACTGCACTGCCAGGAGCTAGCCGAATCTGGCTAACGGGTTTAACAACAGAGGATACAGCAGTCATAATTATCCTTAATCACCGGAGTTTCAATCCCTGATAGGGATTAGAGATAATTGTAACTGCCCCTAAGGAGGATGCTATCTCAATAAACCCTGGGATAAAGTCTGAATCTATTGATTTCAATCGAAAGCATGACAGAGCTGAATTTAAACACCCCGTCCTTACCAACGGGTGAGGTTGCTCGGGTAGAAGCGCTTCATCGCTATCAGATTCTCGATACTCCTCCTGAAGAAGCGTTCGATGATTTGACAGCTCTGGCTGCCTATATTTGCGACACTCCAGTGGCACTTGTAAGTCTAGTCGATGACCATCGTCAATGGTTCAAATCGAAAGTTGGCTTGACGGCAACAGAGACGCCGAGGGAGATGGCATTCTGCGCCTACGCTATTAGACAACCCGACGCTTTGCTCGTTGTCCCCAATGCTCTAGAAGATGAGCGGTTTTCTACAAATCCCCTAGTAACGTCTGAACCCCACATTCGATTTTATGCGGGAGCTCCTCTGGTGACACCGGATGGCTTTGTCCTCGGTACACTATGCGTTATTGATCGCGTTCCGCGTCAACTCAATCCAGAACAGCAAAAAGCCCTACAAGCCCTAAGTCGCCAAGTTATCACCCAACTCGAGCTACGAATTAATCTCACTCGCGTTGAACGCACCAGCACAAAGCTCAAAGGCGTTGTCAAAGCCCTACAGCATAGCAATCAGCGTCTCACTCAAGCCCTACAAAAGTTGAAACACACCCAAGCACAACTGATTCAGACTGAGAAGATGTCTAGTTTGGGTCAATTGGTTGCTGGCATAGCGCATGAGATTAACAACCCCATCACCTTTATTTACGGTAATCTTCCCTACGTCCAGCGCTACATCCAGGAGTTGCTAGGACTGTTGTCACTCTATCAACAGCACTATCCCGACCCAAAACCACAGATCCAACATCAATCTGAAGCCATTGACTTGAACTTTCTGGTTGAAGACTTGCCGAAAGTTCTCTCTTCTATCCAAGTAGGCTCTAACCGTATCCGTCAACTCGTTCTATCGCTACAGAACTTTTCTCGGAAAGACCGAGAGGAGAAAGAACTAATCGACATCCATAAAGGGATTGACGATACCCTGTTAATCCTACAGCACCGACTGCAAGCAAGAGGAGAACAGCCAGGTATCAGAGTAGTCAAAATGTATGGCAACCTACCTGCGATCGAATGTTACGGCGGCTCGCTCAACCAAGTCTTTATGAATATTTTAACGAATGCCATTAATGCTCTCGAGCAAGCAACACGGGAGCGTTCCACCCAAGAAAATGAGCAGCATCCCAACACCATTGTTATCCGGACAGAGGTATTGAAACCCAAAGGAGAGGAAACCTCAATTGTCATTCGCATTGCTGACAATGGCTTGGGTATCCCTAAAGGCGTTCTTGGACGAATTTTTGATCCATTTTTTACAACCAAACCAATGGGCAAAGGAACGGGTTTGGGATTGTCAATTAGTTACCAAATCGTGGTAGATAAACATGGCGGGACGTTGAACTGCTTCTCTAAACCTGGAAAAGGAACAGAGTTTTGGGTTGAAATTCCCTACACGAGTGACCCAACCCGTCAAATTGAAGAGGTGACGTTTTAGGCACTATGAGCTATCGCTCACAATGAAGAAATGAAAATCCTTCTGCCTTATTTTCAAGACAGAGGGCTCCGATCCTTTGAAAAGGCGACAAGGATAGCAAAAAAGGCTCAAGCAGTGCTGCCTGAGCCTCTTCAAATTCAATTGAGTCTCAATACTTAATAGCGGCGAGAGAAGTTATTGTTTCTCCGGTTACCACCACCACCA
>JAIUYC010000963.1 GCA_020216575.1 Coleofasciculus sp. S288
GCGATCGCAAATTTCTCCTTTTCTATCACTCTCCCCTTCTTGGAGAGCAAACTGCGTAAAGCGAGAAATAAGCCAACCCATCACTCGCACAGGATGAGGCCAGCCCCACGGGTCACCGATGAGGTAATCTAGACCGGAAGCTAGCAGCAAAACAGCAATCTCTGGTGATAAATTTATGGCGATCGCATGCATTCAATGTTAAAAACTTGCTACAGATTGGTACCTTAACCTAATTTGGAACGTTGATCGCGGGTAAGTGATAATTGATCGCTGTGAATTGGGAGGACACCATGAGGATTGACCTAATCCTACAGTTCTATGAGCAACTAGCCAGCGATTATCATCTTATGTTAAAGCCCAATGGTTTGCTTGTAGTTAGTATCCGAGACTACGATTCTCTTCTAGAAGAGAAACCCCGCTCTACAGAACCTCGTATCTTTGATACTCCTGAAGGAAGACGTATTGTTTTTCAGGTTTGGGATTGGTTAGAGGATGGGCGCATCTATCAAGTTCATCAGTTTATTATCAAACAGGTTAGAGGAGAGTGGAACACAGCTCACTACGCAACGCTTTATCGCCCCCTGTTCCGGAAAGAACTCAGTCAAATTCTTCAAACCGTCGGTTTTACAAATCTTAATTGGCTAATGCCTTCACAGAGTGGTTATTATCAACCTATTGTTGTCGCGTATAAGCCCTTGTAACGACTTACCTTCCTGACGGGTTAGGGGTAGAGCAGCAGTAAGCTCTCCTGACTTGAACGTTTGAGTCATCTTAGAGAAGAATTAAACGACAAAGCTCGTTTCTTCTCCAACCGCTGCTTGCCAGCTACGGGCATCATAATAAAGGTCTGCAAGTGTAATGCTGTACAGCGCTTCTTTAAGTTTTTGGGAAAGCCGATACCAGAGGGTAAATGTCACCCAATCTTCAGCTTGACCTGCATCGGGAGTATGGCGGGGTAGGGGTTCAATTGTTTCGCCAACGGCTTCTAAGATTTGTCCTAAAGAAATGTGTGCGGGTTCGCGAGCTAATTGATAACCCCCTTGAGAGCCACGTACTGACTTAACTAAACCGGCGCGACGCATTTCAATCAGTAGCTTCTCTAAGTAAGGAGCGGGTAGATCTTGTCGATGAGCGATCGCTTTGACAGATGTCGGTCCAAACCCTTGCTGGAGGCTTAGATCAAGCAGTGCTTTGACACTATAATGTCCGCGAGTCGTAAGCTTCATATGGATTGAAACTATCCCTGTAGGGAAGTGTTAAGTGGGAGGTGAGAGGTGTTAGGTATCTCAAGGATAAATCCCAGGGCTTGAAACGAAGATGTCTGAATTGGAGCGGAGCATCCAATTCGATTTTTGTCTTTGTGCATCTTTAGAAGATAGAGGCTTGAAACCCTATGTGGGTGGTAGGTTTATCTCGTTTTCCCTACCCTCTACAACCTGCCACTTACCACTTACGTCTCAGCCAGGATAACCTCAAGTCTAAAGCCAGCAGGTTTCAGTTCATTGTTCGCGTCGTTTTATACAGCATCCAACGAAGGCTGTCCTCTCTACCATCGCCCGATGTATTTATCCTCAAGCTTGCTTCATCCCTCAATCGATGCTGTACTCTATCCAACCTTTGTTTTTGGGGAGTGGAAGTATCGATGCCTTGAATAACTAACATTATCCTGATGTATCAGTTGTTCACAATCTCTTGCTGAGGTTTATCGGGAGTTACCAACCTAATTCGACAAATATAGCCTACCAAGTTGACACTTTTTGTGTAATATAGTTTTATATGCTGATAGAACACTGAGATTTTGTTATCTTAGTTTTTGGTCAGTAAGCACCAAAACTCGGCATACCCCTTAACTCTTTAGTTTTAGATTCAAGTTGATGGCTAAAAAGAAAAAAAACGATCCCTTAGAGGGAGAAGCGCTGATTCAGAAAGTCAAAGAGCTGGGAAACCTGAGCAAAGAAGAAAAAGCCAGAGCCTGTGGCTACTACACCGTAACAAAAAACGGGGTAGAGCGAGTCAATATGATGAAGTTCCTCAATGCCCTTATTGATGCAGAGGGGATTGAGTTAGACAGCAAAGTCAGTAGCAACGGACGTGGTGGACGCAGTGCTAGCTATCGCATTAGTGTGCAGTCTAACGGCAACCTGTTGATTGGTTCAGCCTATACCAAGCAGATGGGCTTAAAACCAGGAGACGAATTTGAAATTACCCTAGGACGCAAGCACATTCACCTGAAGCAACTGGACGAGCAAGAAGAGGCTTTGGCAGAGGCATCCTAAACCCCTCACGAAAGTGCAGGGGAGAGCCAAAAAGAGATTTTCTGTCAAAAACAGCTCCCCGGAGATACAGCCAGAAAAATAACCTCTGGCTGTTGGGTAAGTATTGATTATTATTACTCGATTAATTGGAGTGGCATTTAAAAAAAAGCATCGGCAAATTACCTTAATTGAGAGCTTGCACCAGTATCAATAAGATTGGCTTCATGGTTAAAACCGCAGCTATACAAACCAAACCCGCACAGGCGGGTTAAAAAGCTAATGATTTCCCGGCCAGTCCGCGTCAGTCTGACTTGTTTATGTAGCAGCTTCATTCGATTCGCCAGGGCTTAAATTGCTACCAATGGGTAGTATCGTATCCTTACAACTGAGTGTGTTGCACTCAATCGAGAACTGCTATAGTTTTGATGTTGCCTCTGCGTGAAGGTGAAGGGGACTCAAACCCTTTAAGCAATTCAGGAATTGTTGCAAGAAGCGTTCTGTAACTCCTGAATTCCTGAACTAGATCTTGGTCAAAGTTTCAAAATCCAATGTGGAGATGCGCTCAAAAGCAGTAGCGAGATATAACTGCCCCAGAATAAAATTACAATAAATTGCAGGTTGCGTCGAGTAATCAGAACGGCTGCCACTGTCATCGTTAAAGCAATGGCAGCGAAAATCGTGG
>JAIUYC010000964.1 GCA_020216575.1 Coleofasciculus sp. S288
GTACTATTTCCCTCGCCATCCTGGCACGGATTACTCGCAGCGCGATGCTGGAGGTGCTATCTCAAGATTACATTCGCACGGCAAGGGCAAAGGGACTGTTGGAGCGTTGGGTGATTTTCAAGCATGCCCTGAAAAACGCTCTATTACCAGTGGTAACCATTATCGGATTGCAGTTTGGAGCGCTCTTAGGCGGAGCGATTCTCACGGAAACGATTTTCTCTTGGCCGGGGATCGGCTCCTGGATTTATGAAGGGATTCTTAACCGGGACTACCCAGTAGTGCAGGGTGGGGTGGTTTTTATCGCAGTTGCCTTTGTGCTAATTAATCTGTTGGTTGATATTTCCTACGCACTCTTAGACCCTAGGATTCAGTATCAGTGACATACTCCTACGCCTCTCTTCAAGTAGGCGTAGGCTTCTTTGCGACTCCTGAAGAGAGTATAGGATATTAACTGATTCTCAAGCCCGCTCGAAGAATAGCTTCAGCCTGAAGCACCTCTCTATCTGTACCCTCAACCATTACTAAATACTCGCGGCTTGGATAACCTTCACAATCAACTTCAGCTTGGTCTTGAGAACTCTTCTGACAAGAACAAGCCTGAATCAATCCGCTGCTTGCAATGCCACACCCAGCCCCTGCCAATGTTGAAAGCAGAACCGTTCCTGAACCTCCAGCAAGTAGAACAAAACCAACTTCTGGAAGCAACAAAAGACCCAAACCCGTTAAGGAACCAGCAATTGCCCCGATGAGAATACCCACAATGGTTCCCGCCACTTGAGGATTGTCCTCATCCCCATCGCTCGTCTTAATCCCACCCAGCTCTTCTTCGATGTCTCCCCCTAAAGAAGTTTGAGGAAGGATAGAAATCTGAGCGGTTGAAACTCCAACTCGTTTGAGTACGTTGAGTGCCTGTTCGGCATCTAGGCGGTTAGTAAATCTAGCGATCGCATGCTTATAATGACCTAATACCATTTTTTCCCCCTTCTGCAACACCACGACTAAGCAGAAGTAACATCTAGAGGCAAACCGACTTTGCATCTATCTACAGTAGGATTAGATACCGTCTAATTTGACGCCTCTATTCATTACTTTTATTCAAAATTGAAGCCGAAGCAATGAGAGTTTCAAATTTTGAAAAATATCTATAAACTTTTTGACAATTCAGTCTCTGGAACTGGTTACTTTTTAAAGTTTTATGGAGTTATTTCATCAAGTGCAGGACTTACGCAAAGAAAGTCTCTCAAGCATCAATGGTAGGGGCATGCCATGCCATGCCCTTACCAGATGTGGTGTCTGTGCGTAAGTCCTGAAGTGAATCAACACACCCTTTAAAGCGTAATCACTCCGACAACGCTTAGACGGTACGGTAAACAGCCATACTCCCACCGCAACTCAGTCTTGATGATGAGCGCGTATCGTCATGCTTTGCGGATCGGAGAGTTAGTGAATTTGCACTGAAACCGAGTGAACTTTTCAGAAGGAAAGCTTCATGTCAACCCCTTTTACTCGACCAATTACGCGAAGGGTGAGTTATAGAGTTCCAGGAATCTGAACGTGGGCATAATTTTGGAGATTGAAGACGTGCGATCGCAAAAATCCGTGAAAATACGGTACTTAAAACCATTGAACATTGTGTAGAGTCAACACATCTTAAACGTTCTCAATCTGCAACTATGCGTCAATTCAGAACCATTCGAGAAACAATCATTTATTTTTTGATGGGTATCAGTCTAGCTTTTATCCTATCTTTGGCGGCTTGTGCTAATAAACAATTGGATGTTGCACCCACCAGTAGACCGATAAACACAACCCCGACACAGGTATCTGGTCAACCTGTTCAGGTTGGAATTCTTGCCATTGATAGCTCTGTATCTATTAACAAACAGTATGACCCCCTCTTATCCTACCTCTCAGAAGTAACTCATCGTCCTTTTGAACTCATCCCTCTTACTCAAAACGATCAATTCACCAAAGTAGCAGAGGGTGAGTTAGATTTTACCCTCAACAATCCTCTAGCTGCCGTACAACTCCGTAGACTCTATCAGACGAAATTTCTCACAACTCTCTCTCGACTTAAAACGGGTACGAAATTAGGAGGAGTCATTATTGTGAGAAGTGATAGCGAGATTAAGACAGTCGAAGACCTGCGCGGCAAGAAAGGAGCTTGTGTAAACTTTAAAACAGCCGCTGCTGGTTGCATTTTTCAGCTCTATCACCTGCGACAAAAAGGCATTGATCCATTCACAGACTTTAGCAGTTTCGTTGAGAACAAATCACAAGACAATATTGTATTAGCCGTACTCAACGGTACTATTGATGTCGGTTTTATCCGAACAGGTCAATTGGAAAAGATGACCGCAGAGGGAACTCTCAGCAGTATGAATGAACTCAGACCCCTAGAGCCAGTCAATGATGATTTCCCTAACCTGCATACCACAAAACTTTATCCTGAGTGGCCTTTTGCCGCGCTCAAGAACACTGACCCAAAATTAGCGGAAACTGTGAAGGAAGCACTACTTAATATTCCCAAAAATCATCCAGCACTGGCAGCCGCTAAATTAGAACGTTTTGTTCCAGCCACTGACTATACAGAAGTTGAGCAACTCATTGAGACTTTAAAGCTAAAAAGTTGGGATGCCAAGCGTTAATCAGACTAAGGCATTGATGAACTTGGAGACAAATATGGCAGCAGAACGTAAACATTCAGGCAGATTTAGCAATAGTATTGCCTTTCGATATCTAGGAATTGCTAGCAGTTTCTTAGTGATTACTCAAGTATTATTCGGGTTGTTGCAAATCCGTATAAACTTCACTAGGCAGTTAACAAATCTGGAGAAAAAAGTAGAAAATAAAGCCGAGTTCTTGAGTGCCGTAAGTCCAGAAGCCATTCTTGATTTGGATTTTCTAACCCTGGAAACTCTGATGAAAC
>JAIUYC010000965.1 GCA_020216575.1 Coleofasciculus sp. S288
AGACTGACTATGCCGTCTTGTTGGCACAGGCGAAGCAGCAAACAGGCGATCGCGAAGGAGCGGCTCAAACTTATCGCAGCATTTTAGCCTCGAAGCCAGGAAATTTAAATGCTCTACAAGGGATTGTAAGCTTGTTAATCCAGCAAGATCGTCCAGAGGCAGCGATTGGCGTGCTGCAAGACACGCTAAAAACAGCACCGCAGGTCAATGAAATTCAGCCGGGGACTGTGGATATCAGCTCAGTACAGCTGTTGCTGGGTCAAGTTTACGCTAGCCAGCAGCGCTTTACGGAGGCGATCGCTATCTATGATGAAGCCATTAAAGCTAACAAACAAGATTTTCGACCAGTTCTAGCTAAAGCCCTAATTCTCAAAGAACAGGGCAGAATGGCTGAAGCCAAACCCCTATTCACAACAGCTGTTTCCCTGGCACCTGCTCAGTATAAAGACCAAGTCAAACAGCTATCAGGCGATGCACCAACCCCTTCGCCAGCAGCCAACGCGCCAACACCGACTAATTCACCTTCACCAACAACGGAGAACTCTGAGTCTTCAGTTCCTCAACCCAGCGTTAGCCCTTAAAGTTGAGAGGTTCTCAACAATGCAAAAAAGCACCTTGAAAAAGGTGCTAAAAGACACTACTCAAAACCCATTTAGCTTTTATTTTTTTCAGGTAACTCGATGTTCGCGATACTCGCGAGGGCTGCGAGCTCCTGCTGCGGCTCCAGCGAGTGATGCAGCTAGACCCAATAACGAACCAATAACAAATGACCACAATCCCCTCGCGGCATTGCCAGCAATGTCCCGTGTTTGCTCAGCCGTTACGTTAGGCGGAGTGGTCGGAACATTAGCAGCGCCCCCCTGTTGAACTTGGTTGATGACTTCACCGGCATTGGATGCGGCTATCCCAAAAGCACCTGTTACTCCACTTGCCACTAACCAAGCACTCAGAGCCAAAGTCGTTGCCCAGAGAATGGCACCGTTTAGAAGAGCTGTGTTGCGGTTCATCGGCCCACAGGCACGAGCTGCAACCCAACTGCCAAGAAATAAGGCAATTAGCAAACTAATGATTGACCAAATCCCTACACCAGTACCAACTCCAGGTGCATTCGATCTAGGCGCACCCGAGCCTGACAGGAAAGTCGCTCCGATAGCAGCTCCTAGCGCACTCAAAATTAGCTGAGTCGCCAGGGCAACCACAATACCTGAAATGATCGGACCCCATCTTACGCGATCATGATATTCAACCACTGGAGTGACAACAGCTGGATCGGTAACCAAACTGTCTCCTGGTCGGTTTGCATATGACATAAACTACTTCCTCCCTTGCTTTCCCATCTCTTGTAGGGATAACTTTATTTTTGGCAACAATTTCTAGGAACTAACTCTAGAGCATAAAGCAGCAACATTAACTCTTCCTCTACCAGGCGAAAGAGTATCCTTCTTTCTTTAGGAAGAATTATCCAACAAAACCCCAATCACCATGAGTATTGGTGACTTGAAGACTGAAAAGTGAATTCACCCTTGCCAACCAAACAAGTGTAATTGGCTCTCCGGTAATTGTGATGGAAAACCCAGTTTTTCGAGCATCGGGCATATGGCATGGGACACCAGGCAGAGGCAATGTATTATCGAGAAAGCATTTCCACAAATTTATAATTTTTAGTTATCACCCTAGGTAGGGGAGAGCGCTACTTTTTAAAAGGACATAGAACTGCTATAGCAACAACCCTAATAAGTAGGTGGCATAAATAACGTAACTGTTTCTTTTCTATGCCCCCTCCCTATACTCAGCCCTCATAGCGATGTTTAATTCCAACCACCTGACTTGAAAATAAGGCAGAGGGCAGTGGTTCGACAGGCTCACCAATCGGGCAGAAGGCAGAAGGAGTAAGAATTTTCATGCGTTCTGGTGTACGCAGTTCATGAGCGACTACTTAAGGCAGGCAGTTGGATGTACAGGTTATTTGGCGTCCAACTTGTTACCCTTTGGCAGCAAAGCTATTGGTTCCAATCTCTCACCTTCGGTATGGGGTAAGGTCTAACCCTTGGTTACACACTTGGCTTTGCTATCATGGTCGGATTCAAGAGCATGACAAACACGATGGGGTGTCGCGCTGGACTAACCCTGCCATCTTCTGTCGTATCAAAGTCTGTCACAGGGAGTAGCACAAAACGGTGAATCAACAGGTAGGTTGGCTGTAGTCAAGTGAAGCGATCGCCTCTCCTGTGCTGTTCAATAGACTAACAAAAGCGGATAATAGCGGCATCTCGTACAAGCTAGAACGAGTCAGATATCGGCAGCAACTTCCCCGAGCAAATGCATAAAATTGGTGTAAGGAGAGAGACCAGAAGATGTCAAAGAAAAGTGCTGGATCATTTATCGGTGGGCTGCTGTTGGGTAGTGCAATTGGAACTGTAACAGGTTTGCTGATTGCCCCGCGTACTGGTCGGGATACGCGGCAACTCCTGAAGAAATCCGCCGATGCCTTACCGGAGTTGGCAGAAGACTTATCGACTAGCGTGCAATTGCAAGCCGATCGCCTTTCAGAAGTAGCATTGCGGAACTGGGAAGATACGTTGACTCGACTGCGAGAAGCGATCGCCGCAGGCATAGAGGCGTCCCACCGGGAGCGTATAGAACTCAAAGAATCCAACTCTGAAGTTTCCCCCAAATCGCACCCGTCAGTTTCTGACCATCAGTTGTAGAACCCCCCGTGATTGACCCTCTATTTTGGCTAGGACTGTCCATCGTGCTGGTAGCCGTCAGCTTAACGGCAGTTTTAGTAGCAGCGCTACCTGCCTTACAGGAGTTAGCGCGTGCGGCTCGTAGTGTAGAAAAATTAGCTGACACGCTCCGGCGGGAGTTGCCGCCAACTTTAGAAGCGATTCGCCTGACTGGTTTGGAAATTAGTGATTTGACTGATG
>JAIUYC010000966.1 GCA_020216575.1 Coleofasciculus sp. S288
TATCAGTCATCAAAAGAAGGCAGAGGGCTCCAGGGCAGAGGACAAAAAGGATTTATGAGAGCCGAAATACCGACTCGATTGTTGATTTCATCGCATTCCCCGCATCCTTAAGCTTTTGGCTAATTGGCTGCTGGGTATGCAGAAACACACGAGCGCAGTTGCGTCCCGGCATACCAGAAACTGAGCCACCCGGATGAGTACCCGCACCGGTAAGATATAGTCCCTCAATCGGCGTCTTATAGTTCGCCAATTCCGGTAAGGGTCGGAAGAACACCATCTGGTCGAGCGTCATGTCGATGTGGTAGTGATTTCCTCTCAAGAATCCTGTACGTTCGTGCAGTTCTGCTGGGCTTTCCACTCGACGGGCGATGATGGCATTCTTGACATTCGGTGCATACTCTGCAAGCTTATCAATCAAGCGATCGGCTACTTTATTTTTGAGTTCATCCGTCCAACCCGTGCCATACAGCCCCGTACCGTCCGCACCTGCGATTTTGTAAGGTGCAAAAAATTCAATCCAAACGGTATGCTTGCCATCGGGAGCCATGGATGGGTCGAGCATGGTGGGGACGACCACATACAAGGAGGGGTCTGAATCTGGAATCTTGCCAACGGTGGGTTCGCTGTGAGCCACCTCAACTTGATTAACCGAGTCAGCAATTAGCACAGAACCAATCAGATACTCGTCCTTATGGTTGTGATGCTCAAAGCGCAGGGGTTCGGAGATAGCCAAGTCAACCTTCATGATACTCTCGTTGTTGTTGACAATCCGGCGATCTAAGCGCTCTCGTAGATTTGGATCGGCAGCATCCACATCACTGTCATTCATCAAGTGTAGGAAGAGGCGCTTGGCATCAATATTGGAGATAACGCCCCGATTTGCCCGATATTCTGTGCCATTGGCAACCCGAACCCCTACCGCTCGACCGTTATCGACTAAGATCCGTTCAACGGGTTGGTCAGTCAGGACTTTACCCCCTTTACTGGTTACCAGATTCAGCAAAGCTTGTACCAGTGCGCCAGTGCCACCTCTTGGTCTAGCCATACCAGGATTGTGACGCATTGCCATCATGATTGCGCCAACAGAAATTGTTTTTTGGGAGGGCGGTGCACCGAGTTCTGAGGCTAATCTTGCCAAAGGAGCCTTGAGGAATTCTGAATCAAACCACTCCTCTAGGATGTCACGAGGACTGTTGAACATCGTCCGCACAAAATCCAGCGTCTTGTCTGGAGGACCGAGTACCGAGAATAAATCTTTGAGCTTCGCCAAGTCATAATTGCCAGCCATATCAATGACAGACTTGGGCGGTGCATTGAAAATGGGAATCATCATTCCGAGTACGCGCTGCCAAAAATCAGTGAATTCGGCGTACTTCTGGGCATCGCGAGGACTGAAGCGTTCGATTTCAGCACAAGTCTGCTTCAGGCTGCGGTGAGCGAGAAAATATTTTCCATCGGGATGGGGACAAAAAGCAACAGGGTCACACCACAGGTATTCCAGACCATATTTGGTCAGTTCTAATTCTTCGACGACTGGACCGAGGTGAATAAATTCATGGTCGATAGCGCAGAGGTTGAACTTAAACCCTGGGGCTTCTTTAGGCAGGGCTTCTTCTGTAGTTGCCGCACCGCCAGGGACAGAACGCTTTTCCAGGAGCAACACACTATACCCTGCTTTTAACAGGTAAGCGGCACAGACTAGACCGTTGTGACCCGCACCGATAATAATGACATCGTAGGATTGCATAAATACAGCTCTTGCATTGGAGTGACTCTCAGAATTGTAAAGAAATGAAAATGTTAGCTAAGTCTATCAGGGGAAATAGATTTACTGTGTCTGGAGAGACAAAAGCCGGATACAAAGGACTTTCGGAGGCGCTAGCAACTTGAATTGAGCGCCAGCATCTTTGCTGGCATTAGCGAAAAGGAAGCAGAACGCTTATCTTAATAAAAAGAGGCATCCGAACGTCCAACCTTTCTATCGACTCGTGCCTAATTCAAAAACAGGCATGAGCCTTCTACCAACCTGCATTTAAACCTACACGGAGTCTGGCTGAAACTATTTGTCACAGCTATACTGGCAAAGTCTGGATATTCGTGTGACTAGCAAGTATCAAGTAGTATATGAGTCCTGTTGTTAAAGTTGTTCGACCCTCTGGCATCTTAGACGCTACCAAAGCGGGTCAATTTCGCCAAGAGATCACTAACCTGGTGGAATCCAACGTCGATATCGTGTTAGTGGATTTCCAAGAGGTTACTTTTATGGATAGTTCGGGATTAGGAGCGCTTGTCCTAGCCCTAAAAACAGTTCGAGCTGCTGGTGGCAAGCTTTTTATTTGCTCAGTCAACGAACAAATAAAAATGTTATTTGAACTTACGAGCATGGATCGTGTCTTTGAAATCTTTCCGACGCGAGAAGACTTTGAGAGTGCTGTCGTGTCTACCAGCTAAGGACTCGCTTCCACAGGGGTGGAAGCGTTAGTCGAAGTTGATTTCCAGTAAAGACACATCATCATCAAAATATTCTTTAGGGTTCACGGCTTGAAGAGACTTCAAAATGGGGTCTAGTTTACAGCCAGTGTTCTGCCAGCAGTCTGCTAAAAGCTGGATAAATGGCTCGATTCCCCAAACAGTGCCATCCGATTGGTTGATCTCATAGATCCCATCACTGAAGATGTAGAGCGTGCTGAGTTGGGCAATTTCGCAGCATTGATCCACGTAATCCGCCTCTGGAAACATGCCGACAGGTAAGCCGTATGTCCTTAGGCGTTTCACCTGGACGGACGAAGCATGCTCTCCAGAAAGCAATATTGCTGGTGGATGTCCTGCACTTGAGTAAATAAGTTTACGCTCAACTCGGTTATAGACGCCATACCAGATGGTAAAGTACTTATCGTTGCGTTGAGTCATCTGGAACATTTCATT
>JAIUYC010000967.1 GCA_020216575.1 Coleofasciculus sp. S288
CCATGCTTATTGAAGTCAATCCACTGAATGCTAGCTAAAGCAGGATGTAACTCTTTTACTGATACCTGTCTGTGCAGTACCGTCACAAAGCGTTTATTCAACTTCTGTGCATATTCCACCTCCGAAGCACAATAGAGCGAGTTGACAGATCTGGGCGAAATGATAAACAGAAAGTTGTCCGAATTTTCAATACCTCGATAGATTTCCTGCTGAAAATCAGTCCCCGAAGCAATGCTTTCTTGGTCGAACCAAGTCGTTTTTCCCTGTAACTGGAGTGCCTCGTTTAACTTCCGGGCAAAATCGGAATCGGCACGAGAATAAGAGACAAAGACTTCTAAGGATGATTCAGTCGGTTGATTTGTGCTTTCGGCAATAAACTCCTCATGTAAAGGTAAAGGTGGGTGTTCGGTTCGCACTTTAGCGGCTTTTAGCCAAGCTTCTGTATGTTGCAGATTGTAACCCCGTAATAAGATACTCGGATTTCGGTTTTGCCTCAGCCATTTGAGAGCCTTAACTAACAGGAATTTATGCTGCTCGTAATAGTAAGTATCTTGGTTTAATGCCTTTAATAACTTATCCGTAGCAATGCGGTATTTTTCCGCATCCTCACACCCTGTAAAGTCAATAAATTGTAAAGCGCGAATCTGAGGCAGTAGTTGTTCAATATCAATTGATTCAATTAGTAAGGAGATGATACGTTTATTGTGGGCAAAGGCATGAGCTAGTTCATCCTGACAGTATTTGGATTGAATCGAATCGGCTGAAATTAAGTAAACAACATTATCCGCTTGTTCAATCCCTTGATTAATTTCATCCTGAAATTCTGTCCCCGTTTTAATGTCCGTCCGATTCGTCCAAATCGTCAAGCCCTCCCGCATCAGGCTTTTTCCGATTTTCTCGACCATCACGTTGTCTTTCTCAGAGTGCGAGATGAACACCTGCGTCAGCAAGTTATTAGCATTCTTAGTACTTTCGCTAATAAACTCACAATGTAAGTCAGTCGGCGCACAAGGCGGCTGCTCATCTTTAAAGCGTCTCTTTAACCAAGATTGAGCCTGTTGTCGTTCTTCTCCAATTAACAGGTAACTATGTTGTTTTTGATGCCGTTCCCACTCCAAAGCTTTGGCTAAAATTTGAGTATGCTGTTGAACGTAATCAGCCTGTCTGTGGAACAGGTTAATTAAGCCTGTAAAAGCAGCATCAAAATCATCTATACCTTCTCGAAAGTACACCCAGTTAATCTTGCTAATCGTCGGGTGCATATTCTGAAAGCTCGTATGTAATCCTTTGGCTTTATACGCTTCCCACTCTTCATCTGTACCCTTGGGATTCCTCTGCTGCCAAGTTTCTTGATTAATTTGCTCGACATGCAAAAGCGGGATAATGCGTTTATTACGCTGAATCGCTAACTCAATTTCTTTGCCACAATAGGGCGAATTCACCGAATGGGGCGCGATGAGAAACAGGAAGTTATGCGTCTTCTCGATGCCATCATCAATTTGATTTTGATAATCTACCCCAAGAGGAATATCATTTTGGTCAAACCAGACCTTAAACCCTGCTTCCAACAATCGAGCATGAAGTTTGGTGGCAAAAGCTTTACTATCTGCTCGTCCGTAGGAGATGAAGGCATCAAACAAATTTGTCATCTTGAGGCATCCGCGTAAACTGAGGAATCGAGGGTCTCGATAAGAGTTGAGACGATGAAACTATCTCCCTTAGAGAGATGAAATCGAAAAAGAAATCACTATCTTAGCTGAACAGCTATCAAAAGTACTAAATCTGCATATAGCCAAGATATGTAAAGATTCAGGATTTATTTAAAATTCGATAGAATCCTTTTGACCCTCAACCTCTTAGATTCGTACTAAGCTAATAGCTGAGGTGCTCCCTCAAAAAACGACTGGCGGCAGTTGATACCCCAAATCACGCGATGGTAGAAGGTTCCAAAGGTAATACTAAAAGCACCTGTTGATTGAAAAGCTTTAATGCTGCCGTGAATCACCTGGTCTTTTCGGAGTTGACTATGGAAAGCATTGAGGTCATCTGGCTGCTGGTCGCCTCGCTTTTCAAATAACCGAGTGACATCCATGCCCACTACTTCGTCATAAACCATGTTGACGTAATTGGTGAGGATGAGTCGGTTAATGTCCAGAACCTTACCATTCCTCATCGACAAAATGGATGAGGGTTGTGAAGAATGGCGCGTTAGTTGAATAAACTCCTCACTTTCATCCTGTGGCGTTGCCAGTTCACTCGTCTGCGGCACCTGAATAGGACTCTCATCCACAGGCTGTTCTGAATCACCTGATTCATTCGGTAATGTTGGAGAGTTCGCGGCAAACTTGTAAGAAATCGAATAAGGAACACGGCAATTGGGAAACTTGAACAACGTTTTCGTCGGCACTTGCTGCCATTTCCCGTACCGTTTCAGCGCTGCCAGGTAATAATCCTTGAGTTTGCAAGCTATATCTGCCGTTGGGCAACTCAGCGTGACAAACACCTCTTTGTCCTTCATCTGAGTTGCGATCGCACAGTCAGCTAGCAGCGATTTTCCTTCTGGGTGCTGACAAATCAACCAAATGACTTGCTCTTGGAAAAAAGCGACCGTTTGTTCTCTCGGTAAATTCAAAATTGGCAGACTCAGTTCTCGCATCCGCTTGATTAAGCTTGCTGCCATGTCGTCGCCACTGGGAAATTCAGGATTTTTAAGCATAAGTTTTTATCCAGTTTGGGTCAATTTTGCAGTTTCTCCTAATAGGCTACATCCAATCCTGTCTTTACAAAACATCTCTACTTGTCTTTAATGCAAGAATTGATAATTTTGAATTTTGAATTGTTTTAACAAGTCTACTTTTGTTTGAGAGCCTCTTCTACTTCCGCCAACTTTTGACGTAAGAGTTCCTGTAACTCCCTAAGTT
>JAIUYC010000968.1 GCA_020216575.1 Coleofasciculus sp. S288
ACTTACGCACAGATGCTACACAGAGTAGGGGCGAGGCATGCCTCGCCCCTACAGATGGTGGTTCAAAGGTAAATTTGCGTAAGTCCTGATTTAGTTAGAGGAGAGTCCCTTCTATCTTCTATCTTCTGCCTTCTCAAGTTTGACTTTTAAAGCCCAAAACAGTTAAGCTAATGCGCATTTAAATTGCATACTTCAGATTTTGGGAAAAATCATCAATCCCTCTCCCCGTCTCCCCCTCCCCCCGTCTCCCCGTCAGCCTAAACTACTAAATTAAATGCCTAACAGCTTACTGCGTAGCGGCTGTAAGTTCCTGGAAAACTGGCAGGAGCAGATCGACATCTAGCAAAAAGACAGTAAGTTGTGTTCCCTCATGGGGAAACACAGCTACATGACTGGCAACTTCAAGCGTATCAGCACGACGATAGGACTCGGGTAGGACGCGGAGCAAGGATAAGGGTACTTCGACTAAGGTTGGGGTTTCAGGCACTGGAATTCCATAGAGTTCGCCCGTTGTATTTTTCACAATTACCAGATAGCCGCCTGTGGCAAATGCGCTGCTCTGGTTGGATTTGAAAAATCGCTTGTACAAGTCCACAACAGTGACTTCAAGTTCGCCTAAATGGGCAACTCCTACGTGATTAGCGCCACTGCTATGCACGGGCGTGTGATTCACGACTTTGTAAACTGATTCAATACGCAAAGCTAGAGTGAGATTGCCCATAGCAAAGACGATGAGTTTCAGCAAGGGTTCGACCTGCCGTGCCTTAGAAAGGGCTGTATCCTCGGATTGTGCGTTGATTGAGAGATTGTTCGTTGTCATAGTATCGTTGTAGTCAGAAATGCAACTTTCAGGTAAGGGCAGCTTACCTATAGCGATTCTCACTCGAGTGGAATACACCTAGGTTCAGGAATCAGGAGTCAGGAGATTGAGGGCTGTCCTCCAATGATTTGAGAACTGCTCTACCACCTAACACCTCTTTTCAAGATCACTGCTAATTAGTGGGTTGGCTGAAGAGCAGGGAGGCTTTTAGAGTTACTTTGGCCAATAATCTCTTTGATGGCGCCGATAAACTCTTGTTCTAGATAGGGCTTAGTGAAGTAAGCCGTAGCACCCAGGTGCATTGCCAACCAACGGTGCTTATCATTACTGCGGGAGGTGAGCATGATGATAGGAATTTTCGAGAGTTGAGAGTCTTGGCGACGACTGCTCAAGAATTCAAAGCCGTTCATATTGGGCATTTCAATGTCACAAATCACCAGCTCTACCACTGAAGTGCGCTGTAACTGTTCGATCGCTTCCCGTCCATCCCGTGCCTGCAAGACTCGATAACCTGCTCGCTCTAAGGTGAGTGCCAAGGTTCGCCGCAGAGCAACAGCATCATCCACAACCAGAACGGTAGGTGCTTGACGTGTTTTGATGGGAGGCACACTCAGGTTTCCTGAGGACTGTCTGTGAGCGGGTGTACTCTGCCGCCCCATCTCCGTTGCCGATTGCGGCTTAGACATCATCGTGATTGCCGTCGTCGGTGTGCTGTGTCCCAAAATGCGATCGAGCAGCACCATCGCATCCAGCACGGGAATTAAACTGCCATCCCCCAAGATCGTACACCCATAGGTACAACTGGGAGGCGCGATCGCCGAGCCAAACGGTTTGATCACCAATTCTTGCTCTGTAACCAGACGGTCAATTTCCAGCGCCAGAATAGTTCGATCCTGCCGCAGGATGAGCATTGGCGGTGCCCAATCTTGGGGAGAAGGGACGGCGACCAACACCTTACTGGGAGAGGTATCCGGTAACGGACAGTTATACTCCAACAGGTCAGCCAGTCGATGCGTTGGCACAAGTTGCTCGCGCCAGTGCAAAAACCGCTCCCGACCCGATTCTTTAACCTGACCGGCTCTGGGGACGATAATTTCTTCAATGCTATCGGACGGGATTGCTAGAGCCGTAGAACCCACGAAACAGACGAGTAATTTAGCGATGGTTAGCGTTAACGGCAGACGTAGGGTAAAGGTTGTGCCAACTCCTGGTAGTGAGGTAACGTTGATTGTGCCTTTGATCGCACGCATTTGCGATCGCACCACATCCAGTCCCACTCCCCGTCCCGATAGTTCGCTCACCTGAGAAGCGGTTGAAAACCCTGGCTCGAAAATTAACTCATACAGGCGATGCGTGGACACCGTTGCCAGTTCTTCAGCTAAGAGCAATCCTTGTTCGAGCGCCTGATTGCGAATGCGATCGAGATTCAGCCCTTGACCATCATCCTTAACTTCAATAATGGTATAACTGCCTTGGTGATAAGCTCGAACTTCAATTTGACCTTGCTCCGGTTTCCCCTGTTGACGCCTGACCTCCGGAAATTCAATCCCATGGTCAAACGCATTCCGAAGCAAGTGTAGTAATGGATCATACAGCTTTTCCAGGACACCTTTGTCAACCAGTACATTGGTGCCACTCAATTTCAAATGGACGGGTTTGCGGTACGTAGCGGATAGGTCGCGCAACATTCGAGGAAAACGATGCAGCACCTCACCCAGAGGCAACATTCGCGCCCAAATCACCTCGTCCCGCAACTGGAGCAGCATTTGTCGCTGCTGTTCCAGGGTTTGATTGGTTGCCCTAGCAAACAGGACAATATCATCCACGGATTCTTCCAACTGCACCATGTCTTCGAGTAGCCCTTGCAGCCGAGAATTCAGGACTCCGTAGCTGTCCAATTCCAGAGAGTCAAAATCGGCACGAATGTTTGTCAACTCTCCTAGCTCAGCGAGTGAGCGCGGCAGTTTGCCGTCACTAAATCGTTCCGGAGCAACCAGCATCTGGTCTGATAGCTCCCGCAAGTTCCCCACCTGTTTTCGGACTCGGGCAAATCGATTCAGCAGCTCTCGAACTGAACTCTGAAGTTGTTCATTTTGCAGG
>JAIUYC010000007.1 GCA_020216575.1 Coleofasciculus sp. S288
CCTGTGTATCAGTCCTACCAGCAAATTCAGCAATTCACAGCCGATGCTGCTCATGAGTTACGTACTCCCTTGGCAACCAGTAAAGCCATGATTGAGTCCACGTTAGAGATGGACAAACTGCCTGAAGTTGAAGCACGAGACACGTTGAATAAGCTGAATCGGCAAACTGATCGCTTGATCCAACTGGTTCAAGACCTGCTGTTGCTGTCTCGCATGAATCTAAAAGTCCTCAACCTGAAACGCCAACCCTGCTGCCTGAATGACCTGGTGATGGATTTGCTAGATGAGTTTGAGGCATTAGCGATCGCGGCGGGTCTGAGGTTGAAACTGGACATCCAGGTAGAGCAACCTGTCTATGTGCTGGGTGATGAGGAACAGCTATATCGCTTAATGGCAAACCTGATTACGAATGCGATTCAATACACGCCAAAGGAAGGCAGCATCATTGTCCGGTTGAAGGTGGCGGCGGTGCATATTCTGCTACAGGTCGAGGATACGGGAATCGGGATTCCGGAGTCAGAACAGGGGCATATTTTTGAACGCTTCTACCGAGTGAATCGAGATCGTTCTCGGCATACAGGAGGTGCAGGGTTAGGACTCGCCATTGTTGAAGCAATCGCCCAAGCCCATGAAGGCAGGTTAGCGGTTGCAAGCGAACCAGGAAAAGGCAGCATATTCACGGTACTGCTTCCGATGAGATAGAGGCGAGTCGTTCACGGCAGGAACTAAGTCGAGTTGGCTTGTGCGAGTGAGGTACAACAGGGGCAGGGGATCGGGATTGCACGTGAGAGAAGAATAGAGCGCAACAAGTCTGTAATGAAGCTAAATCGGTATAGATCCTTACCAAACCTCTAGTGGCCATCTGGGAGAATGCGAAAAATTCAAGGCTACCAGCATTGCTTTGAGGAAGACTGTGCTGGGGTTGTCTATCTCTCGCGATTGCGGGGGGGGTTTGGGATGAACTAGGATGAGATAACATAAAGAAATATTTCAAATTCTAGTTAATTGCTTGACGAGAACGTCACAGGATGAAGTCGCTACTTGAATCGAGGTAACAGGTTATGACTGACTTAGTAACATCGCCCCAACTTTCAGCGGAAGCGGGGATTGCGGAATTTTTCCGACGGAGTGCGGGGCAGTGGCGATCGGAGCGGCGCTACTTCACCTTAAGCAACGACCACATAGAGGAAGTAGAATCCTTGATCAGCGTGAGTTATCTAGGGCAAGGAGATCCGGATCTGATGAAACTGGCGCAGATGCATGGGTTAGCGGATGACAGGGCCATAGTCTGTGGTGCTTATACCACCTGGGAAAGTAATTATCGTGGCAAGAACCGCAAGCAACAGAGCGGCTCGACGGTCTTCGGAGCCTATAACGGCATCTTGTATCGGGATCGCGGGTTTGCCACCGCCGCTCCCGTCTTGGCCAAATTTAGCCTTCCGGAAGCCCAGACCCTGCGATTGCGAACCGAATATGACGGTTCCGTGTTTGAAGAAGAAATTAAATTGATTGGTTCCAACTACCGCACGCGACAAACCATCATTTCCCGGGCTGGAGAAGAGCAAATGATTGGTCAGTATCTAGAGAAGCGCATCCAGGCGGCCTTCTAGGCATTCTCCATTGAATGTGTTGAGGATGATTCTGGGTAGCAGAGAGAGCTTCAGCGGTTCCCTTCTGCCGTTTCACTGAGTGTGACAAACGGAGGTAAAAGAAGATTTCCGCCAGTAATTTTTAAGAAACATTAAGAAGTAATTTAAGCTAAAGGATCGCCCTGAGAAAGGAGCGATTGCCTGATGAATAGAGCATTACCTGCGTCAACAAGGGGTTATCTTTTCCCATGTGTTGATAGAGAACGTAACATTTATCCGGGTTTTCTGTTGTTGTAGGATTGTGAATTAAGAGATGTGAACCCTGATGTAGCAGTAAAGCGGTAGATCGAGTCGTAGAATGTGAACGAATGTAAAAAAGTAGAGTCTTAAAATAATTTGTAACAAAATGGGTTGCACGAGCATTGTATAAAAGATGCTTGTAAGGATAAACGCCCGGTTAGGTTCGCTGAAAACCTTGATTTTTATAGCTTTCTGGATTCTCATTGAAGAGATGAGAATTTCTCAGATTCGTTTACGAATTGAAACGAGCCTTGACAGAGACTGTCAGGGAATCAACTAGAGAGAATGACAATCGGGTTGAGGACTCAAGAGCTGGCTACTTTGTCGTGGGCAGCAATGGAGGTTGAACCTAACTGAACTGCGCGACTCCGTTTTGAAACACGACCATACTCATCAACAAATTAGGAGATCGAATCTATGCTAGACGCGTTTGCCAAGGTTGTTGCACAAGCTGATGCTAGAGGCGATTATGTGAGCAACGAACAAATCGACGCTCTGAACCAAATGGTAGCCGATGGCACCAAGCGGTTGGATGCTGTAAACCGGATTACTGGCAATGCTTCTGCAATCGTGGCTAATGCCGCTCGGGCCTTGTTTGCTGAGCAGCCCCAACTGATTGCTCCTGGTGGCAATGCTTACACCAACCGTCGCATGGCGGCTTGCTTGCGCGACATGGAAATCATTCTGCGCTACGTGACCTATGCGATCTTCACCGGTGATGCCAGTGTTCTGGATGATCGCTGCCTGAACGGGTTGAAAGAAACCTACCTGGCTCTGGGCGTTCCTGGCGCTTCCGTGGCAACCGGTGTGCAAAAGATGAAAGAAGCCGCGATTGCGATCGCGAACGATCCCAACGGCATCACCCGTGGCGACTGCAGCGCACTGATGTCTGAAATTTCTAGCTACTTCGATCGCGCAGCGGCTGCGGTTGGCTAAAATTCTCAGACCTGTCATTGGTCATCGGTCATTGGTTGACACAGGCCGAATGACAAGCCTAATTCACTCAAACCATTTTGTAAAAACTTAGGGAGATATCAAACCGATGAAGACCCCATTGACTGAAGCCGTTGCCACCGCTGATTCTCAAGGCCGTTTCCTGGGTAGCTCTGAACTGCAAGTTGCGTTTGGTCGTCTGCGTCAAGCGGGTGCCAGCTTAGAAGCGGCTAAGGCTCTATCTAGCAAGGCAAGCAGCCTGGCTGAAGGTGCCGCCAATGCAGTGTACCAGAAGTTCCCCTACACCACCCAAATGCAAGGCAACAACTACGCGTCTGATGCCCGTGGTAAAGCTAAGTGCGTACGGGACATCGGCTACTACCTGCGGATGATCACCTACTGCTTGATCGCAGGCAGCACCGGCCCCATGGATGACTACCTGATTGCGGGTCTGGCTGAAATCAACAGCACCTTCGAACTGTCCCCCAGTTGGTACGTAGAAGCCCTCAAGTACATCCGTGCCAACCACGGTTTGTCTGGCGACCCTGCGACTGAAGCAAACTCCTACATCGACTACGCGATCAACGCTCTGAGCTAGATCGTGTCATCCTGCCCGGAGAGAGGAGCGGCTCAGGTTGAATGAGTGGCTTCCCTTTCCGGGCAATTTTATTAGCGCTGTTAGGAGTGTTTGGGATGGCTGATGGCAAATCGCTGTTAGCGATTTGCTGTTTAATCAGCACACAATTCTGAACAGTGCCCATTAATAAAACGTTTGAATTTGAAACGTTTGAATTCAGTTAGCTAGATCAACCAGTTCAATGGAGAAAGCGACATGGCTGGATTACAAGAAGCAGGACGGTTAGGGATTAGACCGTTTGAAGAGACCGATATTGTGGAGTTACGGCCCAACTGGTCAGAATCCGAGGCTCAAGTAGCGATTCGGGCGGCCTATCGTCAGGTGTTAGGCAACGAGCACTTGATGAAGAGTGAGCGCCTGGTGAGTGCCGAATCCTTACTCGTGCAACGCCAAATTACAGTGCGAGAATTCGTGCGGACGATCGCCCTATCGGAACTGTATCGCACCAAATTCTTCTATAACAATTTCCAAACCCGGGTGATTGAACTCAATTACAAACATTTATTGGGTCGCGCCCCCTACGATGAGTCCGAGATCGCCTACCACGTTGATCTCTACAGTTCCCAGGGCTATGAAGCCGAAATCAACTCTTATATTGATTCCTGGGAATACCAACAAAACTTTGGCGACAACATTGTGCCCTACTACCGGGACTTTGAAACTCGCCGTCCGGGACAACGCACCGTCGGTTTCAGCCGGATGTTGCAACTATACCGGGGCTATGCCAACAGTGATCGCGCTCAAGGCCAAAAGCAAGGCCGACTGACCTGGGAAGTGGCCCGCAATCTGGCAGCACCAATTCCTGCGGCAGGCTCCTTAGCGGGGACAACGGGCGGCGATCGGGGAGACCTGTACCGGGTGCGGTACTTGCAAGCGGCTTCTCCTAATGCCACAGTTGTGCGTCAGGGCGCATCGGAAGCCGTAGTGCCTTACGATCAACTCTCCAGCCGATTGCAACAACTCAACCGGGCTGGTCGCAAAGTGATTAGCGTGGCTCCTGTATAAACGCTGATCCCAGAAATGAGTAAAGTGATGCGATGGCATTGCTTTACTCGTTGTTCCATTGACATCTATAAAACTTGTGTGTGAGTCTCCGGTCATTGATGCTGGGGAATCCATTAATCATAATCAGTCACGATTTAAGGAGAATTTGCAGGTGGCTATTACGACAGCAGCCTCCCGGTTGGGAACATCCGCCTTTAGCAACGCTGCGCCGCTAGAATTGCGCCCGAACGCCAGTCAAGATGACATCGAAGCTGTGATTCGGGCGGTGTACCGTCAACTGCTGGGGAACGATTATTTGATGAAATCCGAGCGTCTGGTAGGGGCTGAATCTCTGCTGAGAAATCGGATCAGTTCCGTGCAAGATTTCGTCCGTGCGGTGGCCAAGTCGGAACTATACAAGCATAAGTTTTTCTACAACAACTTCCAGAGCCGCACGATCGAACTCAATTGCAAGCACCTGTTGGGGCGGGCACCCTACGATGAGTCGGAAATCATCTATCACCTGGATCTGTACCAGAACAAAGGCTATGACGCGGATATCGACTCCTACATCGATTCCCCCGAATACCAGCAAAACTTTGGCGAAAATATCGTGCCCTACTACCGCGATTTGGAAACCAAAGGCTCTGGTGCTGGCCAAAGAACAGTTGGTTTCACCCGCCTGTTCCAGTTATATCGCGGCTATGCCACCAGCGATCGCGCTCAATTCGGTGGTAGTGCCCCCCGTCTAGCTAGTGAACTCGGTCGTAACAGTGCCTCTGCCGTGGTGGCTTCCGGTAGCACGGGCTATGGCTATCGTCCTTCTGCCAAAGGCACGCCCGTCAACAGTGCCTTCAAAGGATCGGGGATCTTCGGCGATCGCCGTCTGTACCGGGTGGAAGTCGCTGGCATTGCTGGCCCTGGCTATCCTCGCGTACGTCGCAGCAACAAAGCCGTGATCATTCCTTATGAGCAGTTGTCGGAGCATATGCAACGGGTGCAACGGGAAGGCGGCAAAATTGCCAGCATCACTCCCCTGTAAGTGACCGATTCGTTCCACTGACATTATCGAGGTATAACACTATGCTGGGTGAGCGCTATTTTCAGTATGAAGTCGAGGGTCTGCGGCAAAGCGATGCCACCGACAACGCCGACTACTCCATCCGTTCCAGTGCAACCACTCTGATTACGGTTCCCTACAACCGGATGAACGAAGAGATGCAGCGGATTACCCGGATGGGTGGCCGGATCGTCAACATCCGTCCCTGGACGGCTGAAGCTGTGGCGGCTGCTAAGGCACCAAAAGCGGCAGCTCCTGCAGAAGATTAATGGCTCCAGGGCGATCGCCTGATGCGTCAGGTTGATTGAACGGATCAAGGATTCCAATGAGGGGTGAAGCATTGGGGTGGATGGAGACAGTTGTCTTAACCTGCTCAATGCATCGCCCCTTCAGCGTTTAAACTAGGTACATCGAGTGCGGGACGACCCATGCAAGACGCAAGCTTTGACGAATTGGATGCTCTTCCTCCCAATGCGGCAGGAGACCAACCCCTGACCATCGAGCAGGCGATCGCCAATCTTCAGGGCGAGGATGCCGGTTTGCGCTATTACGCGGCCTGGTGGCTTGGTCGTTTTCGAGTCTGCACCCCCGAAGCCATTGATGCTCTGATCGAGGCTTTACTCGATGAGTCTGATCGCACGCCCGATGGGGGGTATCCCCTGCGCCGTAATGCCGCCAGAGCACTGGGTAAATTGGGCGATCAGCGTGCCGTACCGACCTTAATTAAGTGTCTGACCTGTTCCGATTTCTATGTCCGGGAAGCTGCCGCTCAATCGTTGGGCCACCTGGGCGATCGCACCTGTGTACCCCACTTAACTCAACTCTTAGCCGGAGGGTTAACCGCCGCCCAACCCATTCCCGGTAGTCCCCGGCTGGCGCAACCCTACGACGCGATCATTGAAGCTTTGGGTGCCCTGGGCGAGATCGCCGCCATTCCTGCAATTCAGCCCTTTCTGGAGCATCCCACCGAACTCATTCAATACGCCGCTGCCCGTGCCCTTTATCAACTGACGCAAGACTCCAGCTATGCTGATCGCCTGATTGAGGCGCTTAAAGGCGACAAGTTGCAACTGCGACGAGCCGTGTTAGCCGATCTGGGGGCGATCGGCTATTATCCAGCAGCGACGGCGATCGCCGAAACATTGGCCGAAAATAGCCTCAAACTCATTTCCCTGAAAGGACTCCTGGAACACCAGGTAAAACACACGGCCACCGACACCCTTTCCGACGAAGCCGTTCACATCATGGAATTGATGGACAGCCTGTTGTGATTTTGGATGTTGGACGGTCGTCGTGAACCTCAGTCGAACGATGGGCGATTTTGGACTGACTAACTGGGCGTAGCATTCGGGTGGAAGGTGTTGTCTATTGGCTGCATCTGTTCACTATCCACCATCCACTATCCACGATTCACCTCCCCATCTGCTCTGTCTCCCCCATCTTCTCCTGATCCACCCCTCCACCCCTTCCCACTTCGTTACAAAATGATTACAAACTCCGTTTAGGTACCCGAATAGCGAACAATGAGAGATAACTGAATGATTCAAAACTTAAAACTCCATCCTTAAAACTTTTTATGTCGAACGCTGTTCTGGCTCAAACGCTCATCCGCGCTGTCGATGAAGCAGACTCTGCAACCCGTTTAGTGCAAGCTGTCCAGCAGTTAGCCAATGCTCGTTTAGTAGAAACCGTTCCGACTTTGATTGCCACCCTGCGCTACAACAACCCCGGAGCCGCTGTGGCTGCCGTGGATGGGCTGATTGCGATCGGGAAACCTGCCGTGCAACCCCTCCTCGATCTGCTCGATGGCCACAACTACACCGCACGGGCCTGGGCCATTCGGGCAATGGCAGGCATTGGCGATGCACGAGGATTAGAGGTGTTGCTGGACGCAGCGCAACATGATTTTGCCTTGAGTGTGCGACGAGCTGCCGCTAGAGGATTGGGAACGGTTCACTGGGAAGAACTGGAAGTCGAGCAGGCCAAAGCGGCCCAGGTGCAGGCCTGTCATGTGTTAATCGGGCTGGGACAGGATCCAGAATGGGTGGTGCGTTATGCGGCGATCGCAGGCTTGCAATCTCTCGCTCAGGCCACAGCAGATACTCAACCTGCCCTGGTGTCCACCATCCTGACCCACCTGCAATACCTTGCAGACACCGACCCTGATGCCGGGATTCGTACCCGTGCGGCCTATGCTCAACAGATCCTGCACTCTCTGGGTAATTTGTCGAGCGACGAGCAACGACCATTCTCTGCGGTGGAAATGGATTGGCGGTTGACACTGGAAAAACTCTATTACCGCAAATCCCAGGAACGCAGTCTGATGCTGCCCGAAGGTGACCCACGCCGTTATCAAGAGTTAGCGCTGGCACTCATGGAAGCGGTGAAGTTACCTTAAGAAAGGGTGGGAGGTCGGGTGCGATCGTGCCTTTGCCCGGAATCCTATTGCCTGGGTTACTGACCAAAGATGACTAACCCGTGACCAACCCTCAAACAACTAGACCCCAAGCGATCGCTTGGGGTCTTGCGCTTATAAAGATCAACCTAATCCCTGCGGCTGATGGTTTTTGAAGGACTGGCTATATCGAGTGCCAGCAGCTTTTATCTATCTCTATGATCGCTCAGCGATCGCGCCTTGAGTAGGGGCATTCTACCCATTCATTCCCCGTTTACACTGGGTAGGTTCTTTGGGATCATTTAAGATTTTCGTTAAACTTGTTTACCTGGGGTCAGAATGTCCTGCTGATACCGGATCGGAGCCAGCACACTTTGAATTTCTTTGGCCTCAGCTTGCTGAGATAGGTGGGTCAGTAACGTTTTTCGTGTTTCTAGATCCAGAGTTTCCCAATCTGCCTGACAGAGGTGGTCTGGCGCGAGGGATAGCAACAAGCCGGAAAATCCTTGAAAGGCCAGTTTATACATCAGTTCCTGGGTGAACACCCCATCGAAATAGCCACCATGCACGTTAATGGGGCTGGGCCAAGGGAGGAAAGCGGCGATCGGCTTGGGCCAATGGATGAAATAGCCCAGACAGAGTTCCAGGTAATCTACCAGGTTTAAAGCTGATTTTTTATGCGCGTAGGTCACAATGCCTTCAGCTTCCGATGTACGGCCTTTGGCAGTATCTTGAATGTCCACGTAATCGGTACAGTCAAAGTAAGTGAACAAATTGCAGATGGGGGCATCCTGTACCGAATCCAGGCTTTCTGTGTCAATTTGTGCCAAACTGCGCATTTCGTCTAATGTTTTGCGCTCGCGATCGCTAGAGCGAATTTCCATGTGCTTGTAGGGGAAGTTTTTGGCATCATCCTGCCACTGGTCAATGGGCTTGTCCTCCATTGGCCAGTTGACAATGCCATAGTTCCAAGGGGAATCACGGTTTCTACGGGAATGTCAGGAGCCACTAAAATCAACCGTTCCAGGCAGAACACATTACCAATCTCAGCGGTCGGTGTCTTGTTGATGGAAGGCGGATCAAATACATCTGACAAAATGCGAATTGTATTCGTCACCACAAAGCAACCCATACTGTGACCGATGAAGGAGAGTTTGATGCGTGGCTCGTTGGTGGGCCGACCTTTGCTTTGCCGCATTTGCACGACAGCTAAATCCAGTTGACGAATTAGTTCTACCAGATCGGGAACTCCATAATTGGTTGCTCGATAGTTATCTCGAAAGTAAGTCGAGAGTCTGAGGAGAATCAGGGCCAGAATAATAGAAACAGGAATAATGACCAGAAATAAAACTATCGCTAGTAAATCTCTAACCAGCAGATCATGAAATGGTGACAACACCATCAATAACACGGCCGCGATCACCATCATGGTTAATCCGCCTGTAAATATCTTTAAAGGTAAATTTGGTAATGCTTCAAAGGTATGTTTGAGCTTCAATGGAAACAGATCGGCAACAGGTGACTGACCTGTTTTGATATCCGGATCACCAGATGGTTTTTCAGATGGCCAATGATAGCCAAACAAAACACTTGTCTTGGGTGGACAGTAAGGGGCGGCATAGGTGTAAATTCTGTGATAGCGCTCCTCAGCGTCAGAGCGCCTGGTGCCATATGTGCGGTCAAAAAAAGACCCGGTCGGGGAACCGGGTAAGACAGGATAGAGTAAGCTGGAAATTCAGAGGTTGCGATCGTCAGGATCAAGCAGGGACTGCTCTTAAAATCGCATCCTGTGCGCTGCCAACCCTGCTGAATCGCCAGTTCAGGGTGTGAAAAATAGTTGGGGGGAGAGTGGGGGCAACAGGTTGGCAGGTAGAGGATGCGGTACGGTAGACTAACGACATGGGGGCTGTTTCCTTGATTTCGAGGGGGATGATTACAGCGTATCGGTTGAGCCTGGGGTGGTACATCCCCTAAATGTCATGGCCTGACTATGACATTTGTCACCAGGTAGAAATGGCAGCGGCAGAATAGGGGTTCAACCGGGTGAGGGATTGGCCATCTCCTGCAAGCACAGGAATCCAGATCAGTGCTGAGGCGATCGCACCAACAGGCATGGTCGTCAGAATTGGGAATGCTATGATAATGCTCATAGGGTTATAGTCGATGTTATCGGGCAGTTGATGCGTTGTGGAAGATCCTCAAACCCCCGAAGAACTTGCACGCATTCATGAGCAACTCTGGCAGACGGTGCTTCAGTTTGGGAATTTTTCTGCGTCTCAGGAACGCAACCGGATTGCCCGAGATTTACATGATTCCCTCGGACAGGCATTGACTGCTCTCAATATTCAGTTACAAACGGCGGTCAAGCTCTGGCAACTCGATCCCAACCGTGCTGAACAGTTTTTGGAAGAAGCCCAGCGCTTGGGATCGACCGCAGTTCAGGAAGTCCGGCAGACGGTGAGAACGCTACGAATGGATAGCCCGGACGACCAGTCCATTGAAACCCTGATCACTTCCCTGGTCGAAAGCTTCCATCGTTCTACTGGTGTTTTGCCGACCGTGAAGTTGAATCTGGCGGCTCCCGTTCCTTCTGAAGTGGTAACTCCGGTTTATCGCATTATTCAAGAAGGCCTCAATAATATTTGTAAATACGCTCAGGCTACGGAAGTCAACTTGCAACTAAGTACTACCCCAACCTCCCTGGGCTTGATTATTGAAGATAACGGTCGTGGCTTTGACCTGGAGCACGCTGTCACAGGCTTTGGTTTACGTGGTATGCAAGAACGGGTGTCGCTGCTCCGGGGGCGCTTTCAAGTCGAGACCGAACCGGGAGCAGGATGCCGGCTTCGCATCGTCATGCCCCTACGAGTGCTGTCGCTCCAAGATCCCCAGGGCTTGGTACCGCCCCCGGTTTCCCCAGAAGCAACCCCTCCGCCTGCTGCTGCCAAAGCTTCTCCCCCCCCGTTGGCACCCCCAACTGAGGAAAATGACATCCAGGCAGCCGTCAAACCCTTGCTGGATGACATGAATCTTATCCTTCAGAGGGAGAACGATACGGAAGAACCTTCCCTTCTCCCCCTTGAGGGTAGGCAAGGCGCGATCGCGACCCCGGATCCGGATGTGCCCTCCCTTCCCGCTTTAGTCCTTGCGCCAACCCAGATCGATCGCTTGACTCAAATCCTGTTGCAACACGTTGGCCCAATCGCGCCAATTCTGCTGCAACAGGCGATCGCTCAGTCGCAACAACTCACGGACTTAGTTAATCATCTTGTGGCCCACTTCCCAGTCGATCACCGTCGGCAATTTGAACAACAACTGCAACAAGTCTTGAACTCAACTCCCCCTTGCCCGTCTTCAGATCCAGGACTGACTGCTCAAACTAACCTTGCTGTTACCGCTTCGCCAATTCCTGTTTCCCAACTTTCTGAAGATCATCCTTTAGCTATCGATCCAGAATTAACGAATTACTGTGAACAAGAACTGACCGCTTTGATTGGGCCAGTCGCACACTTTCTGATACAAGAGGTACTGATGGCCTCCCTCAACCTCTCCTTAGAGGAACTGGTAGAGCGGTTGGCAGTCAATATTCCCAATGCTCAAAAAGCCATACAATTTAAGCAGCGCATCTTAGCTTATCAAAACGGGAGGGATCGGGAACCCTCTCAAAACTCCTCTGCTTCAGCTACAGGGATGTAGAGAAGGGTTCTTGCATGGCTGGAAAGCTGGCACTGGTTTCCTAAAAGGTGATTGCTAAAATGCTCACAACGAGTGAGTTTTAGCTGATAAGATGTCTCCACTGTCAGACTGAACAAACCGTGAAAAACAGCTAAGCCAAACCGGGTGGGGAGGCTGGTCTCGTCTAGGCGATCGCAATCACGTCAGTGATCTTGTGCTTCCGCTTATGGCGATGGTTGTGTTTCGTAGCATCGATCTGGTGTTGTGCATGGTGGGCATCAATTTCTGCTCGCCGTTCCTTCATAATGCGCAGGATTGTGTGCTGTGACTGGGCATAGGACTTAAGCGCATTGATCGTGATGGCCCATTTCTGATCGTGGAGGCGATCGGGGGCATTATTATAGGCCATGATGGCATCGATCGCATGGTTAATCGTGGCCGCTGTTGGCTCACTCGAAGATCGGGGTGTGGGCATTTGCGCCTGGTCACCCGCTTCTGCCTTCGTTGGTGTTGAGTGCTTGCGTGTTGCCACCGTTTGTTCCGAGAGAACGGCTGTGAGTGCCCCCAGTTGTTCCATCACCTGAGTCATGCGCTCCATCAGCGCGATCGCTGGATCCACTGGCATGGTCATCGTCGTTATTTTTGGTGCTGCCACTGGAGTGGGAGTCAGTATCGTTTGAGGTTCTTGCTCCTCAGCCACACTTGCAGGAGAGTCTGCCAGCCGTTCCTCAATCCACTCCAACAGTTTGGCCATTCGTTCCTGCTGATTGTGGCAGTTTGGACAGATCGTTGTCATGACCTGAGTCCAGCGATCGTGGTCTTGTGCAAAGTAACGCAGGCTTCCGACTTTACGAGGGCCAGATGGTTGAGTTGGAGTGTATTCGTGCGCCTTTTGCTGGAACATTTCAATCGGTTCTACCCCCATGCTTCCCAACTTAATGCCTTTGCGCTTACCGGCATATTGGGCGATGACTGCATCCGCGATCTCATAATCGGAATAATGGCGAGAGGCCGTCAGCGACCGGCGCAATTCAGGATTTTGCTCATCGAGGATCTGGAAGTGCCCCTGAATGGCGGCCTTGAATTCCCAATCCACCAGATTGGGAGGGCAGTACCAGAAGGTGGCGATCGTCGCGTAGATGGAACGAAAGAGATGGGTATAGAGGGTATCCTTGCCAGGGCGCTTGGGCACCAGATGGCCAAACTGCTGCTCACAGGCTTTCGCCACCGCCTTGCCGTACCTGGAATTGACCTGTTCCGCCGTCAAAGAACGGGCCTCCGGCAACAGTGCTCGCACCTTCTTGAGTGCTGTACAGACTTTCTGAGCGGTAGTGAGGGTAGGGATTTCAAACGAGAGCGTTTGGAGTTCCCCGCGTCGCTTCAACGCGCCAGTAAACGTCACGCTCCATTTTGTCTTGGGTTCAAACTCTGCTGTTGAGAGCAGTTCACTGGAACGACGGCCCGTCAGTACCGCCAATCCTGCACAGATGTCTGTCCATTCAGGAGAGTCTAGCAGGCGCACTGCCTGTCCCACGATGGCATCCGGGTTGTCGATGTAGGTGACGGATTCATTGCGATCGGCGATCGCACCTTGCTTCTGATTATTGAGTTCGATGTATTCGGCTTCTGAGAACTTAATGTAATCGAGGGAGAAATGATCGTCCCCAAATTCATCCTTGATCGCCCGCCGCGTTTGATCCATCAGCCCTTGCTGCTGGCTTAGGGTTTTGAGACCCCGGCGTGTCCAGCTATCGCGTATCTGTTGAGCGAGATCTGCCGCTTTACGCCGACCTGTTGAGGTGTTTTTCAGATTTGCAATCTTGGGCAGATATTCACTGGTAATGAGGTCTTCCAACCACTGTCGTCGTCCCATCGCTGACTCCCTGAAATACATCCATATCCATATCTATATCTTATCAGAAGTGTATTAGTATGTAAGATGTATTTTGATTGATATGATATAGATTCAGGCTTCTTAGTTCAAGGGGTGACAACGGGGCGTTGCACAATAGAGGAATGATGCAATGTCAACATTGTCAACATTGTCGATCCAAATGGGCTTTCGAGCCACCGAGCGGGTCACTGGGGTGAACCATAACACCATCATTCTCTGGGGCAAGCAAGCCGACCAAGCATGACCGGATGAAAATTATGAGATTCCAGAAATGACTCAAGTGGATGAACGACAAACCTTTGTCGGCTCAAAAAAGTCAACATCTGGCTATGGATAGCGGTTAATTCCAAAGCACCTGGCATTCTCAAATGGGTCATCGGCGATCGCTCTTTAGCCACTTTTCGACTGTTATGGCTAATCAATAGTCCGGTCAGAACTAGGCGGCTATGATGCAATGTCACTGAAATAAGGGAGTTAAAAAAAGCTGCAAGGCTTGATATGTATAAATCATCACCTTGCAAGCAAATCATATCTACCCCCACTATGCCGAATCGAGCTGAAATTCTCAAGCAGCAATTGATGCAAAGCCTGGGTCTGCCATGGCAGGAACTCTTGCCTGAGTCGAAGTTGGAAGCAATCTTAAAGGAAGAAAATGTATCCTATCGCAACTGCGTGTACACGCTGATTGTGATACCCATTTAAATGGGCAGTGGTGCAAATAGGGGTAAGCTAAGACCGTTGTGAAAAATCTCGCTGTTATGGCTGGTGTTAGTTCGATTG
>JAIUYC010000969.1 GCA_020216575.1 Coleofasciculus sp. S288
AGGTAAACCAACTCAAATCTTTGAGACACCCTTCGGTCGAGCAATTGTTAGTATCTGTTACGAGTCTGCTTTTCCCCATCATTTTCGCCGTCAAGCCGCAGCAGGAGGCCAATTTATCCTTACTGCCTCTAACAATGCCCATTACAGTGAAACAATGCCAGCCCAGCACCATGCTCAAGATGTGATGCGGGCAATTGAAACGGATAGATGGGCAGTTCGGGCAACAAACACGGGCTATTCGGGTATTGTAGACCCCCACGGTAGAACGTTGTGGATTTCTGGAATTAATACCTATGAGATTCATGCCCATACTGTTTATCGGCGGCAAACGCAGACTCTCTATGTACGCTGGGGTGATTGGTTAACCCCTGTTTTGTTGGGGAGTGCTGGGTTATCGTGGGTTATTTTTACTCGCAGATGAAGTTTGATGCTGGCTCGTTTGCTGTGACGGTGAGAAACGAGTTCCTTACTTAGATGAAAAATTTTGTCAAATTCTTATACCAAATTGCAGTTCAAGATAGTAGTTTCTCTCCCCCTGCTCTGGCTATCTACTACGTTTGAACGCAACTCGGTATAAGCCCCCCTTAGCAAGGAGGGTTGGGGGGATTGCGCTTCGCGCACGCTGCGCCTTAAAAAGGGGGGAACTACCTGGAAAGTTGCATACGGCGTAAAATTTGGAAACAATCTAAATTTCTTGTTAAGAATAAATATCAATAAAGCCAATCAGGATATGCATGAGTTAAGAAAACTTGAAACAATATCTCCCTTATCGAGAATGTGATGGACTGTAACAACAACTGCAACAACCCCAAGAAGCAAAACGAAAAGCTGAAAGGATGGAAATTTACCTTCTTTGGAGAAAGTTCCGAAATTTGGCAATATAAAGAGGATTTTGACGAAATTTCTCAAAAAGGGATAAACCAGGCATCTTTTCCATTAGCAATGACAAAAGGTGGCGATCGCGTTTGGATTGTTGGATTTAGGGGCAAAGAAGACACCCGTCACCTTCTTTCGCTGGGATTAACCCCAGGGAGTGAACTCAAGGTTGTTAACTGCACCTCTAGCGGTTCAGTAATTGTCGCAGTTCAAGACAACCGCATCGGTTTGGGGGCAAGCATCGCTCAAAAAATTCTGGTGACAGATTCAATGCATCACATCTATACGAGTGGGACGGTAAAAGCGACGAATCTCATAACATACTTACGCGACTTACCAATAGGTTGCCGTGGGCGCGTTGTAGGCTATGATTCCCGAACGGGAGGTTATAAGGGTCGATTGCTAGCTATGGGACTGAAACCAGGGACGGAGTTCACTGTCATCCGTCACGCACCCTTTGGTGATATTGAGCTTGAAGTACAAGGCTTCAAGCTAAGACTTCGCAAGCACGAAGCTGATGTGCTGTGTATTGAAGAGGTAAATGATAACGATGATTGATACTCCCCTATTTAAGCTGATAGCAGCAATCTGCGGAAATAGTCAATAAACCAGCCTTCATTTATCAAAATTGTTGAGATTAGTGGCACTGGCTAGGTTGTTGTTTGGAAAGAATGTCATGAACCCCATCCCTCTCATGGAGGGGCTTGTAAGAAACAATTCTTGCTTTCGCAAGGGATATATCTTGCAAGCTTACATGACCAGACTAAGACTCACGCAGTCTACGTTCAGAACAAGCGTTAAAGTCCTACCTATAAATGCATGAACCAGTTTGTAGCTCTAGAACTTCTGAATCTTTGTTTACCCCCCTCAATCCCCCTTGCTAATGCATAGCTTGATAAGAGGGGTTTGGGGGGTTTCGGGGGTTAAGGGGCTGGTGCAAGCTCTGAGATTACCCATTACCCATTACCCATTACCAAAAAATTAAGTGCCTCTGATGATTCCGAACAATCCTTCGTGATCAAGAAAGGATGCCAGTTGGTCTATATCTATGGTGCTGCGCAATGTTTCTGTCTGCTGAGGGGGATTGGGAAGTCCAAAAACACCTTCCTCATGCTCAAGAATCGTCGCGAAATATTGACGTTGATCGTCATAGGGGCCGATTGATAGTCGTCCTTCTGCTACTCCCTCGATTGTGTTCTTTGGGTCGTCTCTGAGACCATCTAGAATCTCCTCATTCATCCAAGCAACCGCTAAAACATGCGCCCATGCCGTCCGTAACTCTTGGGGGTAGGCTCGGTTGTAATTCGCTCTTTGATAAGGCATACTTATCCTCCTATTACACAGCTCTGCGACATACAGAATATCTGATAGGTATCATATTTTTAGCCCCTTAAATTTGTTTAATAATTAAGATATATTTGCTTTTATTAATTTGACGCCATTCACAAGCAACTGGTATGATAACTGGGGATTTTTTAGCCCTTAGCTGCTTCAGTGAAGTTTGAGATCGCTGGGCGATACCCTGCTCTAAACTCGATCGCACTGGAGGAAGAATTGTGTCGGTAGATTTAAATCAAACCAATATCAATCCAAAAGATTATCAATCACTGCTAGAGGACTTACAGGGCAATATCCTTAAAGAACATGGGCGCGATTACTCAGTACATCTTTTCCTGAAATTCCGGACAGATTCAGCCGCTGCTAAAAAATGGATTCGGAGTTTTGCAGAAGGATTTGTCACCTCGGCTAAGCGACAGTTGGAAGAGAGCGATCGCTTTCAACTGAGTAACTATAAAGCAGGATTGTTTGCCAACTTCTTTCTATCAGCGTCGGGTTATAAAGCTCTAGGATTTGAGCTGAAAGGAAAACGGCGAAAATTTCCAGCTTGGACGTTCTTAGTGGGCATGAAGGGATTTCAGAAAGGTCTTCACGATCCACCGATTGAGGAGTGGGAAAAAGGGTTTCAAGAGGATATCGATGCTTTCATTCTACTCGCAGAAAGCGAACGCAAAAATCTGCAAGAGAAAGCCAAAACAGT
>JAIUYC010000970.1 GCA_020216575.1 Coleofasciculus sp. S288
GCAGTTAGAAACGGCGCATCAAGAAATTGCCGAACTCCAGTTCCAACAATTAGAACTGCGTACTCAACTCGATGGCACGAATCTAGAGCGATCGCAATTTCAACTCCAACTCCAAGCACTGCAAGCTCAGTTAGAAACCATTAACCTAGAGCAGATGCCCGTCTCAACTGACTCCTCAGAATTAGAAATCCACTTAGAAGTAGCTAATCAGGAGATTGCCAAACTTCAGTTTCAACTGTTAGAGTTGCGCACTCAACTTGATGGTATAAATCTAGAGCGATCGCAATTTCAATCCCAGCTACAGACACGACAAGACCAATTGAGAACTGTTACCGAGGATTACCAACGACTGTACACTCAATTATCAGAACTGCAAAGGCGATCGAACAACACCACTCAAAACCCGACGCCACTCCCGTCCGATCCACCTGAAACATTGCCACCAAACAAGGAATCCTCTCCTAATCCTGAAGTTTCGAGGAGTAATGGCTGGATTGTGTCTCAACAGGGACAAGGTGATTATAGAACGATTAATGAAGCGATCCAAAATGCCAAACCAGGCACTCGCATCCTGATACGTCCGGGATTGTACAAGGAAAGTTTGGCGATCGACAAGCCCCTAGAAATCGCTGGCGATGGACGAAAAGAAGACATCATCATCGAGAGTGAAGACTCAAATTGCCTATTGATGCAAACCGAGCATGCCTCAGTGCGCGGTTTAAGCTTCAGTCAGAGGGGAAGACACTACGCGGTGAATATTCCCCAAGGGCAATTGGTTCTAGAAGACTGCAACATCACAGCCCATAGCAACTACACGGTAATCGCCATTGGCGGCTCCACCGCCAACCCTATCATCCGGCGCTGTCAAATCCACGGCGGAAAATGGAATGGAATTTGGGTGTCGAATAACGCCAGAGGGACAGTAGAGGACTGCGATATCGTTGAGAACGGCAGTTCGGGAGTAGGAGTTGGGCAGGGAGCCAACTTAATCGTCCGGCGGTGTCGAATTAATCAGAATGGAGGTAAGGCTATAGCCGTCTACAACAAAGGTACAGTAACGGCTGAAGACTGCGACTTGACCAATAACGCGGGTGGTGAGTGGGACATTGCTCAGGGAGGTTCCGTCCGCAGTAGTGGAAATACGGGGGATGTCAAGCCGTAAGCGGTGACTAGTGATGCCAAATCCGCATCTATAAGTATTGAATAGAAAAAACAATGCAACAAATTGGAGCTCCTCCTAAATCCCTCTTTTTAAGAGGGACTTAAAATTCACATGAGAGGGAAGCTCTGCAAGAAAGTTGTTTGCAACACCCCTTCATAAGTAGGTTGGATCATATCGATTAAAACCACTATGTTGCGTTTATCGGGAGATAAGCGTACTTCTCTAATTGAATATTTCTTGACTGCCTCGCGGTAGTTGTTCAAGTCGCCAAGAGTAAGCTGGCTATATTTACTATTAATTACAAGCCGCATTGAGGCACGCTCTACACCTATAGTGCCTCCCGGTGAAGTGGGTGACATATACCGTTGCTCTAGACGAATTTGTAGAGGATCTGTCTGATTATTGACCCGGACTTGAAGGATTTCGGTTCCACCGGGGTAACTTGAACGCGAAATAATTGGAAGGGATATGCCGACTTTTAGTTGATTTAATCTCAACGTCTGCCTAAGCTGTATCGTTCTTCTGAGTAACTCTTCTTCAGCCGCTCGGTTGCTGATATTTGAAGCTGAGTTATCGTATTCAGTCTCTATGCAGCCATTCTCTACACAGGAATTTGTTGCTACGTTGACGATTTGTAGGCGTGCCATTGGAACATCCGTCACGGGGTTTCGAGTGCTTTCTAGATAGATGTAGTGGCGGCTATCTGGGGAAAAACCAAAGAAGCGGCGAGATGCTTTGACGACGGTTGCTGCATCAGAAGCATTTAGCAGTAGAAGGGCGCTAGCAGCGATGCCCAGTGAAAACCAGGAAAAACGTTTCATGTCGATTGGGATGACTCTACCATTTTCGATTTTTTATCGAGAATTTTAAATGTAGCTGATCAAAAGAGCGATCGCGTTTTGTGCGCTGCATTCCGCCTTCTCTCTCTCCGAAGGCAGATAGCTTTGGCTTTCTTTATCTATCTCAAGGCTGATAACACTTTACCAAGTCTGTCAGTAGAGTTGTAAAGAATTGTTAACACACGGTACGTCGCGGAATTCTTGATGAAACGCCTCAATCGTATTCCTAAAACTGTTCTAGTCGGACTATTGAGTCTCAGCAGTGTTGTTGCTCTATCTGCATGCAGCCAACCACCTGCACCAGAGGAGAATGTGAGCCAACAGCCTACGGCTGAAGCACCTGAGGTTGCTTCATCTCCCATGACTGGAGATGAATCCGCTGCCGATACAGCGTCACCTGATGCTGCTGCAAGCGGAACTATTGTGGAGTTAGCATCTACTTATGGTTCGTTTAACACGTTAACCAAAGCCGTCCAAGCAGCAGGATTAACTGAAACGTTGTCAGGAGAAGGACCTTTCACCGTCTTTGCTCCCACAGATGAAGCGTTTGCAGCCCTGCCAGCAGGAGCCCTTGAAGAGTTATTGAAGCCAGAAAACAAAGAACAGTTGGCGAAGGTTCTGAAGTACCATGTGGTGTCTGGTGAGGTGACTTCCAGCCAAATTACACCTGGAGAAGTCGAAACCGTTGCGGGGACTCCAGTCACGGTTCAGGTGGATAGCAGCAGTAATGCGGTGAAAGTGAACGACGCCACGGTAACCCAGGCCGATATCAAGGCAAGCAATGGAGTCATTCACGTAGTTGACAAGGTGATTTTGCCTCCTGAAAGCTAAACAAGTTTAGGCTGTAGGAGCCTAAGTGCAACCAGTCTGGGACGGTGAAGTTGAAAAAGGCTTCGCCGTCCCTTCAAATT
>JAIUYC010000971.1 GCA_020216575.1 Coleofasciculus sp. S288
AGGTGATTGTCCACATCTTGCTGCCTCAAGAGCGGGAGTTTTATAATCTGGAAGCGTTCTGGGGACACGCAGAACGCATCGATTTTCAGCCGTCCCAACCGCTGAGTGACTAAAACCATGAGGGAATCGCCTGTTTCTGTCTGCCCTGTTCCCGCTGAGCAGCAACCCGTTAACGAGTACCAAGAGCTAAAAGACTCTTGGTTCTTTGGCTGGGTCACGCTGGACTTACAAGGCTACATTAGGAAGCTAGTGTGGGTGTGGGTCTGGAGTTGGCTGATAACCAGCCCAGTAGCAGCAGCAAGTTTTGCCCCGCAGAAATATCTGATGAAGTTTATGCTTTGCGGGACGGCAGGCGCAGGCGCGTTTTTAGCGTTGACGTTACTTTGGCTCTATTTGGGATGGCGGTACGTTCGCGATCGCCTTCTTCAAGAGACAATATTTTATGAAGAGTCAGGTTGGTATGATGGACAAACCTGGACAAAGCCGCTAGAAGTTTTGACACGCGATCGCCTGCTTGTCTCTTATCAAGTTCAACCGATTCTGCAACGTCTGAAACGAACGTTCGGCATCCTTCTTGTACTTGTCTTCGGTGGTAGCCTAATTTGGAATTTCTTGTAAACCCTACTCATTCAGTCGCCGAATTTTGGATTGCCCTTCTGCCGCTAGGCAGAAGTCTTTCACAAACACTCATAGACCAACAATCCAAAATCCAAAATCTAAGCTCTAAAATCCTAGTTGTCCGAACCATAGGGCAATTCTCTTGTCCCCTTTCAGTGTTAAAGTCTTACGCATGACAAGGGGAAAACGTACTCAAACACCAACTTTAGAAGTCCGTCTCCTACGGGAAGGCATCGTTGAATCAACGCATCGCGCCCAAGCCGTTGTCTGTGACAACCGGGGACGTGTTTTGTCTGTTGCGGGTAATCCAGAAACCGCAACCTTTATTCGTTCCGCTCTCAAACCGTTTCAGGCGCTAGCTGTCGTCACCACGGGGACACTAGAAACCTACAACCTGAACGACCGCGACCTAGCAATTATCTGTAGTTCCCATCACAGCACGATGGAACAGGTTCGACAGGTCTTTAAAATCCTCTGGCGCTGTGATATCGATCCTTCAGCCTTGCAATGCCCAATCCCAGAAGGAAAGCAAAGTCCACTAGAACACAACTGTTCTGGAAAACACGCTGGGATGTTAGCGGTCTGCCAACAACGGCGGTGGCCGCTTAATAATTATTTACAGAACAGCCACCCCATCCAAAAGCTGATTTTGAGCCAAGTGGCTGAGTTGCTAAAGATGCCAGGGGAAGAGCTGATTCTCGCCCACGATGATTGTGGAGCCCCTACGTATTTTTTACAACTCCGTCAAATGGCATCGTTGTATGCTCAACTGTCTTCTGGTGACAACTTGGCAATGGAACGAATTGTCCGCGCCATGACTCATCACCCAGCCATGATGGCAGGAGAAGGAGGGTTTGATACTGAACTAATGCGCTTGTCAGAAGGTGAGCTGGTCAGTAAATCCGGAGCAGAAGGAATTCAATGTATCGGTCGTGTTGGGGAGGGTATGGGTTTGGCAATTAAGGTAATGGATGGAGCTAAACGAGCCAAATATGCCGTTGCCATCCACCTACTTAAGCAAATGGGCTGGATTAGTCCTTCCGTGTCGGAAAACTTGTCGGAAACGTTCATGAAATTCGGTAACTTCAAGCGATTGGAGGTCATTGGCGACCTCTCGATGCTTTGACCAAGCCCCTTTGGAGCAGGTAGTAGGTGGTAGGTGCTAGGTGTTAGGAACGGTTAAATTTGCCTAATCCTCTCCCCCTACCTCCCCTGCTCTATCTAGACCCAAGCCTCTTCTCTGCCAATTTCTAATTTCTAGTTGTCACTTTTGGTGATTAACAGTTATACTAGCTAGAGTGGCGACGCGGGATAGAGCAGCCTGGTAGCTCGTCGGGCTCATAACCCGAAGGTCGGTGGTTCAAATCCGCCTCCCGCCACCAAATTAAAAAACAAGTAAGTCCTGCAAGCATTATGCTTGCAGGATTTTGCTTTTGTTGGTACTTCCAAGTAGCACAGGCGGCGGAAATCTTTACTGTAAAACAAGGCATTTGCCGATTTCCCGTGCGATCGCAAGCGACTGCTGATGGTATTCAATTGCCTGTTGGCATCGCCCCAGGCAATAGTAAGCATTAGCTAAACCACTGAGAGAATGAGCTTCTCCAGAGCGAAGTGCACTGTCGTACCCCACTGCACTAATGTCGGTTTCCTGTGCAATCTCCAGTGATGACTGGTAGTAATCAATTGCCCGTTCGTATTCTCCCAAAGAACAGCAAGCTTTGCCTAGCTTATTCAAGCAGACAACTATCCCAGTGCGATCGCCAAGTTCTCGTCTAATCGAAAGCGACTGCTGATGGCATTCAATTGCCCGTTGATATTCCCCCAGAAAATGGTATACATTGCCCAAATTGCTCAGGGAGGCCGCTTCTCCAGAGCGAAGTGTGCTGTCGTCGCCTGCACTAACGCCAAATTCCCGTGCCATTAAAAGCGACTGCTCGTAGCAATCAATTGCCTGTTGGTATTGTTCCAGGGAATAGTAAGCCTTGCCCAGATTATTGAGACAAGTAACTATCCCAGTGCGATCGCCGATTTCTCGTCTAATCACAAGTGAGTGTTCATAGCAATCAATCGCTTGTTGGTATTGCCCCAAGCAACGGTAAGCCTTGCCCAGTCCATCGAGGGAGCCCGCTTCTCCAAAGCGAAGTCCGCTACCGCGTCTGGTTGTACTAACACTATCGCTCTGCGTTATGCTAACACCGATTTCCCGTACAATCGAAAGTGACTGCTGATACGCTTCAATCGCTTGTTGGTACTGCCCCAAAGCATTGTAAGCTATGCCTAAACCTTGCAA
>JAIUYC010000972.1 GCA_020216575.1 Coleofasciculus sp. S288
TTACGTATTGTTTTTGTTTATTGGGGGCTAGAATACTACATTCTGCCCCCATTCTTTGTATGTTGAGCTATCTTTCAACACTTCTGACTTGGTAGGCATCAAATTTATAACTATTCAATGGACTTCAGAAAACGGAGAGAAGGCTATAGAACAAAAATTCAGTCTTGAAAACATCAATTTTCAACTTTATCAAACCTCAAAAGAGTTAGGGTTGCCAGATCTAGATCTTTTAACGGCTGTTGCTAGCCATAAGAAGCACTATGAAAGCCAAATTAAAGAATTGCCTGACACTGTAGAGAGGGAACTTTTCCTCAGCATTTCTACAAAGCTTGGATAGTTAATTAAAACAATAGCTTAAGCGTGATAGTCGTAAATCACGACTTTACTTCCATTGTATTAGAGGCATAGCCATAGACAGAAGGACGTGGACATCTAATACTAGGATCGACGTACCGACCGGGATGCCTGTTGGAGCCATCTGAATACTGCAAGCGGTGGGTTAAAGTACCCCCGGATGAACGTGGTTATAGAAAAGCGTGTGTTTCTGCCCTAGCTGAAGCGACGGGGCTGAGTCCGCGTACAGTTAATGATTGGGAACCCAATTTTGAGCGGCGACCCGATCACATTCTGCATGTTCTGAAGATGGCAGATATGCTTAACCGCATCAGGGAGATTGTCCTTCCCCCGGATCTTCCTCAGGAATAATTTGATCGTGTTTTCCGACTAAATCTCTTGCCTTCTGGTACAGAATTCCTCTAACTTATCCCTCTAGACGGGAAGTTTGGGGGAAGCTGTGATTATCAGGACTCGGAATTGGGGGTTGTGCAAACCACTTGCTGCTCTACTCACCCATTTCCTGGTGGGCTGATGCAGGTAAGGGGTGTCGAGGAACGCATCGATCAAGTGCTTGGACAGCCATTAGAGCCAAGCGAATATTGTCATCGCTGGGTTCGGCAAGACTCCACAAGAGGCTATCGAAAAACTTGCGTCAACGCGATCGCCGCCGCTACTGGTTTAAGCCCTCATACTGTCAAGGACTGGGGAAGTGATTTTTCCAAGAGACCCCAATACGTTCCGCTTCTCTTACGTCGGGCTGACTTGCTTAATCAGTTTCAGCAATTGGTGCAAAATCAGTCCCTTCCTCTACCACCAGATTTTCCACAGGAGTAAGTCTTCCTCTCCTTTGATTCTCAATATTTTTTGAGAGGGGTTGCACGATGTGCAGCCGAGTGTTTTTTAGCTGCCGTCTTGTTGATTCTAAAAAATCCTGTAAGGCTTTTTCCCGCTCACGAATTTTACCAGGGGAATCGATACAGGCAACGAAGCTGACTGGCTTGATTTGCAGAAATTGGGCGATCGCCAACTCAATCGTCTGAAGTGGTAGTAGTACTAAGAGTACAAAGCAATCCTCCAGCAAGGCAGTAACATTAGCTGGCAACCCGTTGAGGACATCCTGCCTATCAGTCCAGTATGGTGTCAGGTCAGTACTACCCTGCAACCTCAAATCCTCAAGTGCCCTTTGGTCGGACTCAGGCAATTCAAGGAGTGCATCAGTAAACGTGGTGCTTTCAGAATCAAAAAAACGAGCGATCGCCCTCTCTACAACTGCCTCTACAGAACATTGGTTCGATGTTGCATAGGCTGCCATAGCTTTAGTTAGTTGATCTGGCAGGTAGTCCACAATTTTTCTGAGGTCAGGTTTGTTTGGGTTCATTTCTACCAAATTGCAGGATGAAGATTTTACAAGGAAGTATCAAAGCCATTGAGCAAAATGCCTGAATTAAGCGAGTTCTAGCCCCAAACGATTGACCCGACAGTAGGAATCATGCAGTTCAATAATTTCTTCAAATTGAGGCAGGATTCTCCGCTCTCCCACAATTTCAATGAGGCGGCAGATTGCGTAAGAGCTATATGCTGGCAGCATCATTCCTGTCACGCGATCGCAGATAAATTGTTGTGGGTTTTCCTCCTCTACCCGCCAGGGTTTTGGGGTTAGGCGTGCCCTGAAGGTTGCTTGAAATTTGCAGAGTTTTAGATACAAAGGATCAGCATAAAGGTTTTTCATAACTCGGTCAGTTGTTTCGTCCAACGGGTCAAATCGCTGGGTCGTGCATAAATAACGCAGACCATTGCGGGTTCTATAAACACGGAAACCCATTTGGGGAAATTGTTCTACCAGAATCTCTAATGCCGAGATTGCTTGCTGCTGACTGATTGCAATTGGGCAACTAGCTGCACAATCCTGAATTTCAGAATTTCTGGGCGCAGCGAGGTCAACGTCAACAATTAGTAGGCGATCGCAATTTAGAATTAAGCAGTTATAACGGTTGCGGGTTACTACGGCTTGCCTGTATCCCTCGTAAGAAATCTCCTTCAGCACTGGTTCTGTTAGGACACTGTATTCTCCCTTGTCGAGAGCATACCAGTCCCCAACTTTTTCATAGTCAGAGATCAGAATTGGGCTGAGGTAGGCGATCGCAATCTTTTCCTGCTTGGATAGGTGCCCTGCCCATTTTCTCAACTGCTGTCTATTATTCTGTTCAGGATTCGCTTGTAGAACTAGTTCCAGCAAATATTGCTGAACCTGTTCGGCTGGATTTTCTATGTTTCTCCTACCTGCCCAATAACAAAGTTTCTGATATAACTCCGAGTTGCCTTGGATAAATTGCTCGATAGAAGAACTTAAAATATTCATAGTTACAACTTTTAGGGATACCGAAACCAGGCTGTTTTAGGTCGAAGTTCAAACAGTTGACCAACGTAACAGACTAAACAGCTAATTTCTTGGCACAAAAGCATTTCTTGAACTTCTGATAAGCCAGAAGTGTTGAATTGAGACATAAAACTTTACATTTGACCCTATGAAGCTCCTATGAGTGCCTCAGGCAGCAGATCGTGGCTCCAAT
>JAIUYC010000973.1 GCA_020216575.1 Coleofasciculus sp. S288
AGGGAGGATACTGATAAACCCGCCCCTACAGATGTTTTGGTCATTTAACCCAATTTGATATTACTAACTAATTAATAGTAAGAGAACGACCGAAAAAGTAATGAGAATTGCATTGTATAGAGTATGGTCTGCGGTACTGGCTAAAACTCCATCTGTCTGAGCTTTGGCTTCATCTTTGAATTTTTTTAGATGTCGATGATAGGCGTATTTATAACGGCAGGCAAATAGAAATCCCGGAATTGATAGTGTTAAAGCCCAGCAAATGGGAATTCCCATAACTAGATGGACTAAGCCAAACTTAATTGAACTAATTGTTATTTCCTTCCAAGAATGAATGCCTTGACGAAAAAGCTTTTCTTCAACTTCCGCCCAAAACGGTAAAGCCAGAATAAAGAGCATCCACACGGGAATGAGGAAAAGCCACCTAAAATCAAAATGATTTCCTTGAAGTTCGCTAACGTGTTGGCCGACTTGGTTGGCTGTGTCAAGCGGTTGAAACATTACGTTAGCTGAATTTCCGAAAACTAAGTTACCCCATCCCCATCTCATAAATTCGGGAGCATAGATATAGAACACTATGCCTATGGTAAGGGTAAGAAGCGCAATACCAAAAGCACGCAAATAAGTAAGAATTCCACTTTTAAAGTAAATCTTGAAAATAAAGTTTAGCTTCGAGCGGTTGCTCCATAGTTCGTGAACAATCAGGCTAAAGATAGCTGTAGAGAAGAGGAAGGGAAATCCTTGCTTGAGTAGATTGAACAAGAGGTTATTCCAGTAGATTGACGCAATTATAACAGCGAGCAAGAATAAAATAATGTACTTCAATCTAGTATAAAATATTAATTGAAATAATAAAATACAAGCCTTTTTGATTCGGCTCGCTATTGATTTCCTGTCGCCTCGATTCCGCTCTCGGATTGAGGAATCAAACGTTTTTCTGGCTTTCATAAGCGTAATGAGTTGCTGAACCTAGTGCAGCGTGGCGGAAATAACTATCCAGTTGAAAAAGGTTAAAAAGCTTACTGTACAAGCTTTCTTCCCTTCTGCCCGATTGGTGAGCCTGTCGAACCACTGCCTTCGGCCTTCTGCCTTCTTGTACTAGTCTTGTAAGCATCAGCTCGGAGCAGATTTTTGCTGTGATTTTCCAGTGTAGAGAAAGTCAACGATCAAAAATTGTCAGTATCGAGTTGGGGGATAGTCTGACTCAGAAAAATATTCATCTTAGTTCACGAGTAAAGCCCCTCCAGATAGTAGACTGACTACTTGTGCGGCGTAGGAGCCTCCGAACAGTGAGCAGTGATAGTGATCAGTTAGGAGATAGCCAAGAGCGGGAGTCTCCAATCCCCACCTAGAGTAGGTGGTAGATTTCGCTTGCGGTTTAAATCTCCATGCTCTCACCTAGGCACTGAATTTAATCTCACGCCATCCTAGCCCATAACTACTAGGTATAGCCTCGAAGGAGTTTTTGTGATGACCGTAGGAAATGACCCTGTTAAGGTGATGAAGCAGGAAGTTGGCAAAGCGGCTGCCGCGCTCGTGCAGTCGGGTATGATTGTAGGGTTGGGGACGGGTTCAACTACTGCATATGCGATCGAGTACTTGGGAAACCGTCTCAAGTCGGGTGAGATAAAGGATATCAAGGGTATCCCGACTTCTTTTCAAGCAGAAGTTCTGGCAAAACAGTACGGAATTCCCTTAACCACTCTAGACGCTGTTGACCATATCGATATCGCGATTGATGGAGCTGATGAAGTCGATCCGCAGAAGAATTTGATTAAGGGCGGCGGTGCAGCTCATACTCGCGAGAAAGTGGTTGATGCACTGGCAGAGCAGTTTATCGTTGTTGTCGATGCGAACAAGCTAGTAGATAAGCTGGGTTCTACGTTCCTATTGCCTGTGGAAGCGATCCCAATGGCTATCGCTCCCGTCATGCGGGCAATTGAAAAGCTAGGCGGCAAACCGCAGTTGCGCATGGGGGTAAAAAAAGCAGGTCCAGTTATCACCGACCAAGGCAATATGGTGATTGATGTCAAATTCGACTCCATCGAGAACCCCGCCGAACTGGAAAAAACCCTGAATAACATTCCTGGAGTCCTGGAAAATGGCTTATTTGTTGGCGTTGCCAATAAAGTTTTAATTGGCGAAGTCAAAGATGGTCAGCCTGTGGTAAGGGAAATGTAAACTAGGCGTTGGGAGTTGGGAGTTAGGAGCTGGTGAAATCCTACTAACCACTAACTCCTAACTATTAACGCATCAGGGCTAGCAAATCTTCCAGATTGTCAAGTGTCTTTTGGGTTGCTGCATTATACTGACGAACGATTTGCCGAATTTGCGGATCTGGCTTACCAAACTGTCTGGAGAGAATGGCGACGTAAATTGTTCTCAACCACCTCAACTCATCAATTAAGCGCAAAATTCTTCCCGCACTCGATATTGGATATGCTCGCTCCTCGATGAGTTGATGGCTCCAAAGCTTGACTTTTTCCTGATTGAGGGGTTGACAAGGAAACCCAGGAGCATCCTCAAGGGATGTGGTGTATTCCCAACCGTACTGGTAGCCAACACGTTTTGCGTAGCCTGTTGATGTATCACAGGCAATGGTAGAGATGCGGTAGATGAGTTGAGACATATCTTGCTGTCGATTGTTGGCAAGTTAAAGCTTGATTCTTATTACTCAGTTATTTTTCCCTGATTTCACCCAGATGGAACAGCTCTTACGAAGAAAGGGCTATGGGCTATAGGCTGGAAGGGAGCCAGTCAAAAGTCAGATAAAAAATGTACCGTTCCCGTACTCCTTGTCTTCTCTAGTCCCTAGTCTGCTTTCTCAAACCGATGTACCGCAACTCTGCTAGTTGGAAACACAATAGGAGAAGAGGCAGAAGGGAAGCGTA